>JAAFHB010000355.1 GCA_010906965.1 Mariniphaga sp.
AATCCAACAGCTTTAATTGAGTCAGGTTGGTTTAAATCACCATGTTCAAAATGAGTACAAACTCCTGTGTGTTGCCAAAGTTTTGCCGCTGGTATTGAATTTTGCTGTTCATTAGCCAAAGCCAGCGGTTCATCATAATCGGTAACCCATTCCACATCATCAAACCACATATCGCCTTTGGGTTGAGGAAACCATCGGTCTTTCGGGAACCAGGGATCCATTCGAGGTTCAATGGCAACCACAATGCTCTTAAGCGTTTTTGCTATATCAGGACTGAAACTTCCATTGCTTATAGAATCGGGTTCGGTGTTGAACGATACTGTTTTGCTGAACCATTGTGTGTCGTCCAGGTCAGTAAGTGAGCGCGAAAGCCTGTATTTATAGATGCTTTCATTTTTATCAACCAGGTATAACCAGGCGGTAGATACACCGGGGCACTTGATTTTTAGCCGTATACCATTGGCATTTTTGGGGATAGTGTCAATATTTTTGCTTGCACCTACCCATCGCCCACCATCAGCTACATTCCATGATAAACAGGCGATGCTTCCGTTTCCGGCTTTATTGTAATCCAATGTACCCTGAGTACCGGAATCATTAATAAAAGTCCAGCTTTCAGTTATTCCTGTATTTTCAAAATCATCAATAATGTTGGCTGTTTGAGTTTTGCAGGAAACCAAAATAAAGAAGATACCTATAAAGAATATGTTAACGAATAGCTTAACCATTGAAACAATTGTTAAAATTTTAAGTACCTTATTTGATAGTGGTGTAAATAGCTGTTCCACGGCAATCTATTGTTACCTCCTTGTTTGGATTCTTCCATTCCAGTTTAACTTGGTGTTTACCTTCGGGTAACAAATATTTCCATGCTAATTCGCGATGAAGCTTAAATTTGTAATTCAGCGGAAAAGCCATTATTTCTGGTGCATTGTTATCAACTGAAAGCTCGAACTGTACTACAAAATCATTGCGTAATTTTTCATTAGCAGTTTCACCGTTTCCCATTATCAGGAAACCATTTCCTTCAAAATCGAAGGTATAACCGGATGTTATCTTTTGACCTGCAATTTTTCCGGCTAATCTCATTCCTTCAAAATTTTGCTCGTAAGGAACTGTTTTTACAGGCTGAACCTTAATTACAACTACATCTTTTTCAACCGTACCTCCATTTTGTTTAATCATTGCTAAAGCATGTTTATAACCAATCTGGTACACTTTATTTAAGCTCATATCTACCCCGTCAAAATTTTTATTTTCCACCAGTTTGCATGGTTTAAGAAATTTATCAGGAATTGCATCATATCCTAAAATAACACCCAATATACCGGCGGCAGTGGCAGGGTTGCAATCTGAGTCCTGTCCGCATCGGGTGGCAAATTCCATCGTTTTACCAAAATCACCATTGCCATAAAGCAATCCAATCATGCAATAAGCAGAATTCAATTTGGCATCAATATTAAAATCATCGTAAAGGCCTTCACTACAAGCCATATCGTTGTCCCATTTTTCGTCGAGCATTTTCCAGGCAGCCTTCCAATCACTTGGGTTTTTCTCATAAAAATCTACAACATCATTAATGCATCGGTGAAAAGAAGATTTTTCGGGTATTGCTTTTAAAGCTTCTTTAATTATGTAATGAATATCGTTGTTGGTAAAAGCCAAAGAATAAAGCACTCCTACAAATACACCTCCATAATATCCATCGCCAGAATTCATAATATGACCAACTTTGTCACTGATCCGGCAACTTGTCTCTGGCATACCGGGGCTCATTAATCCTGCAAAATCAGATTCTATTTGGTAATCAATGCAGTCGGCATGTGGGTTGTTCATCCAGTTCCCCGATTCGGGAGGGTTTATGCCACGCAAAATATTGTAGCGAGCCAATTGGTTTGCATGCCAAAGCAAAAAATCGGCATGGGCAAAAGCATTCCCCAATTCTTTGGCCGATACGTCAAAACCATGCTTTTCAAACATGTCTACAAATATCAAATCCATGTAAACATCGTCGTATAAACCCCCCTTTGTTGTAAAGAGCCTATACATGATACTATCGTTCCACGGAATTGCATAATTATCCGGTATCATTTTGCCTTTCCATCCAAATTCTGTTTCACCGCCATAGGAACAGCCAATTGTCTGTGCTGCCCAGCCTCCTTTAATCTTGTTCTGTAGCTCGGTTTTGCTAATTTTCATCTCGTTTTTTCTATTTTCACTAAAACTTGAAAAAAATACCAAAAAGGAGATCATGCAAATAATTTTATTCATTTTGTTTTAGTCTTAATAGTGTATTTTTGTGAATCATAGATGCAACTTTTTATTGTACAGAAGCACTAATGATAGATTATATCAACTAATTCCAGCCACCGGGTGGAAGGATGCACCCATATTTCCTTGTAATTGCAGAATACAGAGGCTTGCCAATATGGAACATCCCTGTCTCCATTCGTAAGAATCCCAACAGGTAAACCACCTACAATATCTCCACACATTACCGAATACTGAGGGGCAAAATTGTACCCCTCACCATACATCAAACTTTGACTAAATGGATTCCGGCCTACTACCCATTGTAGCTGAGCCTCACAAATGCTTTGTAAATCAGGATCTTTCAATAATTGATTGGCAAAGGCCAAGCCAATTCCCTGCGATAATGCAATGGAGGTATTCCCTCTGAATTGTCCCCAAACCGGAAACATTCTGAGGTAGAATTGTTCGTCCATTTTTAAGCCCTGCTTTATTTGCACGTCTTCATCGGTTCCTAATTTATAAAGCCTTGCTGGTATCATATAATAGGGTGCAGTAAGCCGGGCTGTTGTTTTCAGGTAATTCGCATACAATTCAACAGATTTATACCAAACAGGGTAATTGGCATCCTTTGGGAATAATTTGCATAAATCTACTATCCCTGTAATAGGTGAAGCTACAATTACATGGTGGCTATACCCAAATAGTTCTCCGCTTTTTATGTCTTTATAAAAGAAGCCACAAAGCGGAATTTCCCATTTCATTGGTACTTTTTGCTGATAAGATAATAAGCGATCTGCATAATCTATAATTTTCAGTTTAATTGAATTGTTGCCTGTCAATTCATATAATTTAGCACCGGTAGTAACGGCCAATGACAGTATTTCTAAATTATCCTTGTTGTTTTGCTTCTCTAACAAATTCCAATCCTCAATAGCATGTTGTTTGCATAGTTTGGCCAGCTGAGGTTCTGACTTTTCCAATGCTATAAATGCCTCCGCCTCAGCAATAATGGAATAAAACATGTCGGACGAACTTTCTGATCTGTAAGCTATTATATCATCAAGATTACCAATTTTCCCATCAGCCCAGCTGTCAATGGTGGTCCAAAAAACCCTTTGTCCATTTTCAAAACGGTTTTTATGCAACCAGTTCAGTCCCCACTTAGCCTCATCGATGAGGCGTTTTGAAAGTTTCTCATCTTTAGATTTATATTTTTGCGACAATTTAAACAGAATAGAGACTGCCTCTGAAGTATTTAAATATGATTGAGACAAGTCACCCGCATCATGCCAGCCTCCATTCATTACAACAGTATCTCCTTTATAAATGGTGTACCAATCTCTATGACATGCCAGATGTATCCCGGGTAATTCATAACCACAACGTTGGGTGAAAAATAAGTTAATCGTTTTCTCAAGCGAAGGCAGCCAAACATCTTTTTTTACCGGGAAAGGCTTCGATTCAACATTTCCATATACAATTTTATAATCTCCTTCGCTGCTTAGTTCTGAAAAGTCAAATACCGTAAAAGCTCCTACTTTACTGCTCTGTTTTTGAACGGGCTTCTCCAGGATAGTTTTGTTGTTCGACAGATCAACTATTTTAAACGATGGTTGGCCATTTAATGAAGTAAATGCGGTTTTTTTACTATTGCAGCTATAACCCGAATTGGAAAACGAAATAGCGCTGTCGGTTCCCCAACCTTCATAATAATCGGTCTTTACCGTTTCAAATGATAGCTTATCGGCATAGTAAACTACTGTATCGGCAGCATCTTTCTCATTCCCCTGTAGCCTATAAACCAGCGATATTCCCGTTACTTTATCATGGGGCAGATGGGGGATTTCCATCACAACTTTATTCCATTGATGATTTTTTAGCATAAAGGTATGAATACCATCACGGAAATATTTATCGGGAACATTTCCGTCGTTATGCAATATCATCATTAGGTGCAATTTCCGATGCCCAACAAAGTCAGAG
>JAAFHB010000356.1 GCA_010906965.1 Mariniphaga sp.
TATTTTGGCAACTGGCACGCCGGTTAAATTTTTACTAACCGGACATTGAGCTGCCGCGAATAAGGTCAACGGGGTGCATGTCTGTTTGCCGTCCCGCCCGAAGGGAGGAAGTTTTCCCCGGCAAACTGAACGCATCCGAAGGATTCCGGGCCACCGGAACCCCTTTACCGTTCCGCGGAGCGATCAATAACTTTGTGGAAATTTGAGTGGGGTGACTTATCCTCTATGTCTTAATAGCCATTTTTTTACATAATAACAATAAACCGGTAAGTGAACTGTGTAATCGATGATTCAATAGAGGCATCTTATCTATCATAAATTTTTTAACGGAATTCACTTGCCTGATTGCATCTTGTTCATTTATTATTAACGTTCATTGAAAATGAACAGCCATATCGACTGAACAGACTTTCATCTGGCTTTCCATTTTAGACCAGTATAATTTTTTAGAAAAACTTGCCAAAAAAATTTTTTCTATCACATTTGTTCACTAAATTTGTCCGTTCATTGAAAATGAACATGAGCTTTCAGTGAACATGAGCTATGAAAAAGGAGAAATACATTCTTGATGAAGCTGTCCTCAGCTTATTTAAGTACACGAATATCCAGGCGGTTGTAAAAGATGGCAGACTGAGGTATGATGCATTTCTAATGATTGCCAATGAAGAGTTTGTAGTTGAGATTAAATCTGAGGTTACAAAAGGCAACAAAGGGATCATACTAGCTGGCCTCAAAGAGACTTCACGTGAGAATAATCTTCCGATCATTCTGATTACAAAATACATACCTAGTGAGATAGCGAAAGAGTATGTGGCTGAAGGGATAAATTATCTAGATGTTGCAGGAAACTGTAACATCAAGCAGCATAACCTGGTACTCCATGTTGAAGGAAAAAAGATTGAACGGGCAGCCAAAGTCAATCAACCTCGCGCATTCCAGGAGGCTGGAATTAAGTTGATTTTTCTGTTCTTAGTTGATCCCGCAAAGGCTCAACTCACATACCGTGAACTTGCGGAGCTTGCAAATATCTCTTTAGGTTCTGTGGGTACAATTATGCAGGAACTAATCGATCTCAATTTCATTCTCAGAACAAAACAAACCATGAAGCTCAAAAACACCAAAGAGCTTTTGAATCGTTGGATTACAGCCTACCACGATGTATTACGGCCCCGGCTACTAATGAAGCACATGCGTTTCGTTAGGCCGGAAAGCTATACCAAATGGAAAGAAATTGACCTAAATTATCCCGACGGACTTGCATATTGGGGGGGTGAGCCAGGAGCCAACTTACTTACTAACTACCTGCATCCTGGTATTTTTACCATATACACCTATCGCAATTGGCTAAGTTTTAAGGAATTTGGTCTTATTCCTGACGAAACTGGAAACGTAGAGATATTGGTAATATTCTGGGGTCCACAAACGTTCATGGGCATTCCTCCAGTATTGATTTATGCAGATTTGATGAGCAGCGGAAGTGACCGGAATATCGAAACAGCAAATATGATCTTCAACAATGAGCTACAATATATCAAGTGAAATTTTTGACAATCCTTTATTGAAGGAGTTGCTTGAAAAACTGAATATCTTCTTTACATCAATTGATTCAGAGTTTTATGTGATTGGAGCCACGGCCCGTGATATTATAATGTCAGGCATTCACAATCAACGACCTGGAAGAATGACGCATGATCTGGATATAGCCATCGCCATTCCAGATTGGAATATATATGATGAAGTATCCATGAATTTATGCAAAGTCGATGGATTTTCAAAGGCGAAAGGCCAGAAACAACGATTTTTGTATAAGCATATCTATATGTTGGATATTGTTCCTTTCGGTGAAGTAGCAAGGGCAGATAATAATATCTATTGGCCTCCAGAAGAAACACATGCAATGTCGGTGATTGGAATTTCTGATATTGCTAAACACACGCTCGAAATCACAGTAGATAACACTTTCACAATCTATGTCGCATCATTGCCGGGTATTTTTCTTTTAAAACTGGCAGCTTGGCGTGACAGGCATTTGGTAAAGAATACTGATGCTGACGATATGGCTTTTATTATTTCAAGTTATCTCGAAATCAATGAGCAACGTGCTGTAGACGAGAACTATGACCTGTATGAAGACAACGATTTTACAACCTTTAATGCCGGGGCTGCTTTGCTGGGAAGGGATATGAAAACAATACTAAAAGCAAATGCCGAAATTTTGGATGAATTTGTTGGTATTCTCCGCACTGAAACAGATCAAATGGAGGACAGTAAATTGATTAATCAGATGCTGGAAACTCATGCATCGCTGAAATATGAAGAAGTTTACAATGGCCTGCTTTCAATCACAAACGAACTAAACAAGTAATTTTTCAAAATACCTATGGCTAATACACCAGAAACCAACGAAGAAATTGTTCTCAACGACAATCAGATTATATGCGCCTTAACGGATGCGATAAAACCTGCAAAAAGCAAGGAACTCACGCTACAGTCGTTAATTGCTATGCTCAACGAAGAGTATGGTTTCGAAATGAGTGACATGGAGCGTGATTTTACCTTGGCCTATGTCGATATGGAAGGAAAGAACAAGCGCATGAAAATTGATCTGGCCGTTTTTGAAGCGGGCAAACCACACGATGCTGATGGTCTGATTCGAATTTGCATCGCGCAGGATGATAAAACCAAATCAAAGGACAGCAAAAAAGGAGTTGAGTCAACTTTGCAGGAGGCCTTGGAAGCATCAGAAAATTGTGATTTTGGACTTTGGACCAATGGAGACGAGTTCCATTTTCTACAGAAAGAGACCGACGAATGGAATGTAGTTCAGTGCAATGATATTTCTGATTTTCCAGGAGAAGGACAAACCATGGAGGACTTGGAAAAATGGGCCGATAAAATAAAACCACGTAAGCCGGCCAATGACTCTTTGGTTCGCACATTTAAGCGTTGCCACGACTACATTTATGGCAACGAAGGCATGAAAAAAACAGCTTTTTGGGAATTACTCAATCTGATTTTCTGCAAGATTTACGATGAGAAACGCCGTTTTATGCCTTCGCCTGACGGTAAAAGTTATCGCCGACACTTTTGGGTAGGTGTAAAAGAACAAAACTCGGAAGAAGGATTAAAGAATATTTCCAAACGAATCAAAGGCATTTTTCAGGAGCTCAAAACGGATCCTTTGTTTTCGGAAGTTTTTGATGGAAATGAGCGCATCAACCTGTCCGATCGTGGATTGGCATTTGTAGCAGGCGAACTTGCAAAATACTCCTTCCTCGATGCCACGGTGGATGTAAAAGGCACTGCCTACGAAACCATTGTATCCAATACTCTAAAGCAAGAAGCAGGTCAGTTTTTTACACCACGGAACCTGATTCGTTGTATGGTTGAAATGATGGATCCTACCGAAAACATGCGGGTCCTCGATCCTGCCTGTGGTTCTGGTGGTTTCCTCACCATTGTGCTCGACCATGTGCGTAAAAAGATAACCGAAGAGATGTATCCTGAATTGTCAGGTTTATTTCTGGTTGAGAAATACAATACTTACGAGGTGAATGACCGGGTGAAAAACTATGCCGAAAAAATGATTTTTGGATTTGACTTTGACCCAGACCTGAAAAAAGCGGCCCGGATGAACATGGTAATGGCCGGAGATGGACATGCTAATATATTTAACATCAACTCACTCGATTACCCACAAGGTCCAAAAACAGAGGAGCTTGAAAAAATCAAACAAACCATAAAACGCAGCATTGCCAATAGCAACGATAAAGATGTTCCGTATGAAACCGATGATGCCCGCGAAAAATTTGATTTGATCTTTACCAATCCTCCTTTTGGTGCTAAAGTGGAAGTTGACTTCGAAATTTCCAAACGTTACGAGCTGGGACACAACTGGAACAAGGACACTTATGGAAATTTTCAGATGGGAACATTCAGTAGCAGCGAAGCGCCTGAAGTTTTGTTTATTGAGCAATGTTACAATTTTCTGAAACCTGGTGGTCGATTGGCTATTGTTTTACCCGATGGAATCCTTGGGAATCCTAATACTGTATATGTTCGTGACTGGATTTTAAAACGATTCCGTATCCTGGCATCCCTTGACTTGCCTGTCGAAATGTTTTTACCACAGGTTGGCTGTTTATATCACTCAGGAAGTAGTCCACTTTTCAGTCGAAAAGTATACCACTTAGTCATAACGAAACGAGGATAAAAACTCGTTTATTAGCACA
>JAAFHB010000357.1 GCA_010906965.1 Mariniphaga sp.
GATAAACATTCGGCCGGAGATATTTTATTTAAATGACTTCCCGGGTGAAAGTTGAGCAATTTCAATCCAAGTTGCTCACACCGCATCATTTCATCATTGAATGCTTCGCGCGATTTTGCAAGACCCTCTTCCTCCGGATGACCAAGATTGATCAGGTAACTATCGTGTGGAAGAATCATTTCGGGGAGAAATCCTGCGTCCAGGCAATTCTTTTTAAAAGCATCGATACTTTTTGTGGTCAATGGAGCCGCATTCCATTGTTTTTGGTTTTTTGTGAAAAGTGCGAAAGCTTTTGCACCAATCGCTTTTGCATTTAGCGGAGCATTCTCAACACCTCCGCCGGCACTTACATGGGCACCTATATATTTCATTTGTAACTTATTATTATTCAGATTAAAAAATAATTTAAAGAAATCAGACTGACCTATTCTGAAAACCTCACAAATATGCTAAATAAATACGATTTCAAAATACTGCTATTCAAACTTTTATTTTGAAATTGAAATAAAAAGAATCAATTTTACACTCCGAAAGTCAACCTTTAAATACCTGTCAATTATGAAACAGATGCGATTCATCTTTGTTTGCTTGTTTACAATTTTGATTGCATATTCTTCATATGCTCAGGAGAATAAATCAAAAACAGATACAATTAAAGTAAAAACAGGCTGGAATTTTGGGGCTATTCCTGCGATTACTTTCGATACCGATCAGGGATTCCAATACGGCGCAGCTGTCAATTTCTACAATTTTGGCGATGGCAGTACCTTTCCAAAATACAAACATTCGCTCTATTTCGAAATTTCGCGGTTTACAAAAGGAAGCGGAATTTACCGGTTTTATTACGATTCTGAATCACTCATTCCCGGCATCCAGGTAACTACCGATCTGAGTTACCTGCCCGATCAGGCTTACGATTTTTATGGCTTTAATGGCTATGAATCAATATTAAATAAGAGTTGGGAAGATCAGAACGCACCAGATTACAGAACCCGGATGTTCTATAAATATCAGCAGAAACTCTTCAGGTTTAAAACCGATTTGCAGGGGAAGTTTGAAGGATCGAAATTTGGCTGGATCGCCGGGTTTAATCTGCTCAATTACAATTCGTCTTCGGTAGATATCAACAGATTGAACAAGGGGAAAAGTGAAAAAGACATATTACCTGCTGTTGACGGTTTATACGAGAAATACATCCAGTGGGGACTGATCCCTCAGCAGGAAGCCAATGGCGGATTTATTCCTGAATTAAAAGGTGGTATCGTTTACGACACACGCGATTTTAAGGTAAATCCGATGAAAGGAATGTGGACAGAAGCGGTTATCGCGGTGGTGCCCGGTTTTCTGGGGGCAGAAAGCGGATTCTCAAAATTGTCATTCACACACCGTCAGTATTTTACGCTTATAAAAGATGATCTTTCGTTTGCTTATCGCGTGAACTGGCAACAGACATTAAGTGGGAAAGTGCCGTTTTATTACGAGCCACAAATCATCTCTTCTGTATTGACAGGCTCATCTTCAACCGGATTGGGCGGTGCCAAAAACCTGCGTGGTATTCGTCGCAACAGGATTGTAGGTGACGGTTATATCCTTGGAAACCTCGAATTGCGATGGAAGTTCTACCGGTTGAAATTTATCAATCAGAATTTCTACATGGGATTAAACACTTTTGTCGATTTTGGGCAGGTGACCAAAAAGATTATTACCGGAAATGTCCCGGAGTTATTTGATGCCATTAACACGAATGCTGCCGATTATTCTCCGGATTATTTCAACAAAGGGGCTGAAAAAATTCATACAAGTTACGGTGCCGGCTTGCGACTCGTGATGAATTACAATTTCGTGATGGCTATTGATTATGGTATTGCCACGAATTCACAGGATGGAGACTCAGGAGTCTATATTGGTTTAAACTACCTTTTTTAAAGCATTTTAAAATTTGAGGATGAAAACAGCACTTATTGCAGGGGCATCGGGACTTATTGGCAAAGAATTGGTTCAGAAACTGATCAGTTCAGACCAATACCGCCGGATTTATGTCCTTTCAAGGAAGAAGAGCGGACTTGTTCATGAGAAAATCACGGAACTTGTGATTGATTTTGACCAAATCGATCAATTGAAATTTGATGAACCTATTGACGATCTGTTTTGTACTTTGGGAACGACTATAAAACAAGCTGGTAGCCGCGATAATTTCATGAAAGTTGACTACCAATACATTATCGAATTTGCAAAATTAGGCAAGCGTATAGGAGCCACTAAATTTTTAGTCATCAGCGCAATGGGTGCCAATTCAAAATCTTCGGTTTTCTATAACCAGGTTAAAGGAATGACCGAAGAGGCTTTAAAAAGTATAGGTTTTAGCCGACTGGTTATTCTTCGTCCGTCGCTGTTGTTGGGAGAAAGGCCTGAACCGAGATTTGGCGAGCAAATTGCCAGTTTTTTTATGAAAGCACTTAACTTTCTTATCCCTGATAATTTCAAAGCGATAAAGGCAGAAAAGGTTGCTGACAACATGTTGCGAATGGCGACCGACTCAGCCGAAGGTATTTCGATTGTGGAATCGGGTGAAATGATACGGAACTAATTGATTATAAACCGGCTACCACATATTGAATACGATACCAGAGGATGCTGATAAAAAACCTTTGATTGTATTTTATATACTGGAGAAACCATTTAAACATATTAAGTTTTAACCAATAAAATCTCTTCAAAAGCCTCGCGGTACAACCGATTGACATTGATTACCTCTTCATGCGTACCTGACGCAGAGATCACTTTATTTTCAATAACGTAGATAAAATCCGTTTTACGCGCAAGTTGAACCCTGTGTGTTACAAAAATTACCATCATTTCTTTTTTCTTGTGCCTCAGGAGATTTATTACAAACTGCTCAGTTCGCCGATCCATAGCAGCGGTTGCCTCATCAAGCAATAAAACCTGCGGCTTTTGATAGAGTGCGCGTGCCAATGCAATAAGTTGTTGTTGCCCTCCCGAGAGATTTGTGCTGTTTTCGTTGACAATTGTTGCATAACCTTGCTGAAATTCGTTGATAAAAGGCTCTAAACCTGCTTCCTTACAAAAATCAATAACCGACTGTACATTTGGACTTTCCTCCATGCAGATATTGTCTAAGATGGTACCATTGAAAAGTTTTACATGTTGCGAAACCACCCCAATTTGGTTACGCCAGGCGGGAATACTTAAATCAGACCAATTGGAATCGTTGATACAAATTTCGCCTGACTCAAAAGGATAAAATCGCTGAAGAACTGAAATCAAGGTACTTTTTCCGCACCCGATTTCGCCGAAGATAGTAGCAATTTGCCCTCTTTCAAATCTCATATTTATCTCCTTTAATAAAAGGCTTTTACCGGGAAATCTAAAATTAAGGCCTTTTAAATCAAGGCTTTTTATCAGAATGACTTTCTGGGGAACAATCTCGTCAGGGATATATTCCGGTTCGGCAGCCGAAAATTCGTACATGCGTTCGAAAGCAATTTTAGCTTCCTGAAACTGAATATTCGCCATTGCGGTGTTTATTACTGAAGTTACAAGACTCCCAACAATTGAAATAATACCCATCATTTGGCCTAAAAGCAACTGTTTCCCCAAAACAAGAAACGAAGTCCAGGCAATTATTCCCGAGATTAGCATTACACTTGCAATTTGTGCCCACAAGCCAATTTTATTCCCCACAATACCAAGCTCATAAACTTTCTCCTGAAAAAAATTATAAACGGATTGGACGGCTTTCGATAAAAGGGTTTCCTTATTGACAGATTTAATTACTTTAATCCCTTGAATGGTATCAATATATTTGCTTTCTGTTGAGGCATACGTCTGCATTACTTCACGTTGTTTTTCTATGATTGTCCTGTTATATTTCCAAGCAAGCATTCCAAAAACAGGAATAGACAATAAACTGATTAAACCAGTAGAAACCGATAACATAAAAATGTAAACAAGCGAAGAAACAATGATCAAAATATCAATCAGGATATTACTACTCAGGTTGATCACTACGCGCTGTATCCGCTGTGAATCGTTTAACCTACCAATCATATCACCAGTCGAGGTGCTGTCGAAAAAACTTTGGGGCAGAAGCATTAATTTTCCAAAGAACGACGATACTACCCTGATGTTCATATCCTTGCTTTGACGAATGAGGAATATTCCCCTGATATATCCAATAAAGGCTTTGGCAAGTAATATTGCAATGAAAATTG
>JAAFHB010000358.1 GCA_010906965.1 Mariniphaga sp.
AATGGCAATGGTTTACAATAATAATTGGTGGCTCAATTTTTTAACGAATTGTCCGGGCGAGATGACATTTAATTTCGACCTGCAATGGCAAAAACAACACCAACCCCAACTGAAATACGCGAAATCGCAAAAACAAACTTTCTTCCACCGGTTGTTTTCCGAAATCTGCCTACACGCGAAAACCCTATTGAATTGAAAAATATGACACAAGTAATTTCCGGCAGGAATTAATTAGATTTAAAACTTTTAACCCCCGCTACCTCAGATATGTCATCATAGGGTAATAGGTCGGTAATTTCAATTCGCGTTTCTAGAATGCCTTTTTGAGGCAGATCTTGCCTTAAATCCCTATTTTAGAGGCATATATCGAATACCAACTCGTTTAACTCTTGCTAATCCGTTAGGCAAAATCAGTGTAACTATGGCAATATTGGGTTAAGTCTTTTTGATCTATTCCGTTAATGGATAACATCTTTTGGCAGATGTATTCATGGATTAATTCTTTTTTTGCAAAATATTTGGTTAAGTAATTAAATTCAATAACTTTATGGTAACCAATGTTTGTTAAGTGGGTGAAAAGGTTATCCATGAGGTCAATCACTACAGGATATCCACACTACTTGCAAGCCATCTAAATCTTGATGCATTTTCAGTTTTAACCATAACCTTAAATCTGATGCCCATGTTTGCCGAATTAATGGAACAGAACAAGCCCCAGCTGCAGAGCCTTAGCAGTTATTTGGTACCCCGTTTAGATAAAATGATCGAGTTATTGCGCAAGTTTGAAAGTAAGGCCGGCCCCGATTTTCATGAAGCTATTCAGCACCTGATATTAAAGAGGTTGATTTTAGCGAATATACGGGCGAGTTGGGTAGTCAGATCACCATCCGTACAATTGACGATTTTAAAGTGACGGGTGTACTGGTTGAAATTTTTGACGGCACAGGCGCACTTGTGGAACGTGGGACCGCTGTACAAACTGACAAACCGGCAGAATGGATTTTCGTCGCCACTGTTGCGAATAATAGTATATACGGTGACAAAATCGTCGTGAAAGCAACAGACCTGCCCGGCAACCTTACCGGAAAGGAGTCAGTTCTGAACGATTAGGGTGATTCGTTTAAGACCGGCCAGTTGCCGGTTTTAATTGGCCCTTGAATATAGTTTGACCAGATGATGACCGGTAGATCACCGGATGATGAACGGAGGATCAACGGATGATGAACGGATAATGATTGGCTAATCTTCGAAGATAAAAGGAGCATGGAATAACATTATTATGGCAAAAGTAAAGCAAAACCTGGTCACAAGCGGATTAAGTGGAGGGCTTGAAAAGAAAATAGTGTTGAAATATTATGGCGATATACTGTCGTGACCTCATTCCCTGACATGAGTAATGTAAACTAACCGAATCGCAAAAAAAAGGAGAACAACCGTTTTAAGCATGCCATGGATTATGCCCGGAGTCAGATGGCTGGCCCGGTGGCCAAAGCCGAATACAAGGCGAAAGTGAAAGGCCTTCAGCGTGCAATCAATATGGCAATTGCCGATTTCTATCATCCACCCGCAATAAAAAGTATCGATCTGGCGCTTTGTCATGGTCGCCAAAACGATCCGGTAACGATTAAGGCGGTTGACGATTTTAAAGTGGTAAAAGTAACGGTTACCATTCTGGATAAGCAAGGAATAATAGTAGAGTCAGGTAATGCCCGGGAGATTCACCTCTGGCACTGGGAATACCGGTTAAAAGGAAACTATTCCTCCGTCGAGCAACTCGTCATCAAGGCATCAGCCTAGGATAGACCTGGAAATAAGACGGATGTGGAGGGAAATACAAGCTTTTAATCAGGAGAGCCGATCAGGATTTTGTATTAGTTTTCTGATAAAATACACTTTTGTTTGTTGCCATCAAACAAAAGTGCATTTTTGTAGCAAACAAATATTCTAATCATGATACTTGAGCATGTTATAGCCCTGGTTTCCCCTCACCAAACTTCCCCGAATCATTCTGAAATAAAACATCAAAAAAAGAAATATTTAAAGCAACTGATTTATGAAAAAAAGAACTAAAATCTTCAAAATAACGCTAATCATTATTGGATCCCTGATAGGATTAATTATTCTGGTTGCTGTTGGCCTATACCTTTATGTGAACATACCGGAATGGAAGGGAGAAAGAAAGAACAAATCCTTTGCCGGTCAGGAAATAAAGCCCTTAACAATTGACGGATTTACCTTCAGGGACCTTAACAAGAACGGTAAACTTGATGTGTATGAAGATACAACGAAGTCGGTCGACGAGAGGGCCAATGACCTACTTTCCCTCCTGACTATTAATGAGAAAGCTTCATTGCTGGTGGGTTCAGGTTGGCGGTCTATGTTAGGCTTTTCGTATCCGGTATCAGGTGTCGCCCAAAAGACTGTCCGTGGCGCCGCAGGAACGACCATTGCCATTCAGCGTCTGGGGATACCTTTTGTCGTTTTATCTGACGGTCCTGCGGGACTCAGAATAGCTCCGACACGCACGAATGAAACGAATACCTATTATGCCACAGCATTCCCGATTGGAACGCTGCTCGCTTCGACTTGGGATACCACCCTTGTAGCGAGCGTGGGTAAGGCAATGGGTAACGAGGTGCTGGAATATGGGGTGGATGTCATCCTTGGCCCGGGAATGAACATCATGCGTAATCCGCTCTGCGGTCGCAATTTTGAATATTATTCCGAAGATCCTGTGCTTACCGGCAAGATTGGTGCTGCCATCGTTAACGGAATACAATCCAATGGTGTCGGCACATCCATCAAACATTATGCTGCCAATAACCAGGAGACAAACCGCACAGGTAACGATGTCAGGGTTTCACAACGCGCATTAAGGGAAATATATCTTAGAGGATTTGAAATAGTTGTAAAGGATGCTCAGCCCTGGACGGTGATGTCATCCTATAATAAGATTAATGGTACTTATGCTGCTGAGGACCGCGATCTTCTGACAAATATTCTGAGGGATGAATGGGGATTTAAAGGAATTGTGATGTCTGACTGGTTTGGAGGAAGTGATGCTGTGAAACAGGTAGCTGCGGGCAACGACCTCCAGGAGCCCGGAACAGATAAGCAAAAGAAAGCCATCTCAAAAGCAATAGAAACGGGCACTTTGTCTGAGACAGATCTGAATATTTCCGCAAAGCGAATTCTCAATTTGATCATTAAATCGCCTACTTTCAACGGATACAAACACACCGACAAACCAGATTTGAAGGCTCATGCTATTATTTCCCGTCAGGCAGCTGGTGAAGGGATGGTTTTGCTAAAGAATAATGGAGCACTTCCGCTGGCAGGTGGTAAAAATATTGCTCTCTTTGGCAATATGTCTTATGATTCCATCGCCGGAGGAACAGGCTCAGGAGATGTGAATGAGGCGTATTCTGTTTCTTTGGAAGAAGGATTGAAGAATGCAGGTTATGTGGTGAATACAACAGCAAAAGAAGCATTTAAAGCACACAAGGCAGCCAATAAAGAAGCATTCAAAAAACTGGAAGGATTCGCAGCGATGGTGAAATCGACCTCTCCTCCTGAAATGTTATGGCGCAATGACCAATTGAAAAATATTACCGGAACGGCTGAGGTTGCTATTGTAACGATTGGTCGCAACAGCGGTGAAGGGATGGACAGGGTGGAATCTGACAACTTCCTTTTATCTCAAAAGGAGCAGGAAATGATTAAGAATGTATGTGAGGTGTTTCATGCTGCCGGCAAAAAGGTTTTAGTTGTATTGAATATCGGAGGTGTAATTGAAACTGCCTCATGGAAGGAACAACCCGATGCCATCTTGTTGGCATGGCAGGGTGGACAGGAAGGTGGAAATTCGGTAGCCGATATTTTATCAGGGAAAGTAAATCCCAATGCCAAGCTTACAATGACCTTTCCTGTAGCATTATCAGACCATGCATCCACTAAAAACTTCGATGCAAGGGGAATTAAAATGAATCTCTTAAGTAGTTTGGGATTCAGAAAGGAGACTAAGCCGGAAGATCAGGTTCGTAATTTTGATTATACTTTCTACGAAGAAAATATCTATGTAGGATATCGCTATTTCAATACTTTCGGTGTAAAACCTTCTTATGAATTTGGCTATGGATTGTCCTATACAACCTTTGAGTACAGCCCTGTAAAGTTGAGCTCAACCACGTTTAACGGCAACCTTTCCGCCACTACTGCAATCACAAATACC
>JAAFHB010000359.1 GCA_010906965.1 Mariniphaga sp.
ATCTGTTTTTGATAAACGAAAAAAGGATAAGAATTTTGGAAAAATGGTAAAAAACTATAAAAAAGACATAAGTAAAAAGAAGTACTAAGCACAAAGGCTATATGCAATAAGGGTTTCAGTGGTAATTCAAGCGTTCTACCCTGCTCAAACTTCGGTGTAGGTGGACAGGAAAGTAGCCCGCAATCCCTTACTGCATATAGCCTCAACCGTTAATAGTAGAAACTAACAAATAGAGAACTAAATGAGAATCCTATTCCTAATTATTGTTTTCCTTCACGGACTAATCCATTTACTTGGATTTTTAAAAGCCTTCGGCTTTCAGGAAGTTAAAGCGTTGACTGTTTCCATTTCAAAACCGACAGGAATAGTGTGGCTTATTGTAACTGGATTTTTTCTCCTTTATGGCATCCTATATTTTTCGAGCACCAAATATGCCTGGATTGTTGGACTAATTGCTGTTTTAGTATCCCAGATACTCATCATTTACTTTTGGAAAGATGCCAAGTTTGGAACAATCCCTAATCTGATTATTCTGTCAGTTACATTGGTGGGTCTTGGTTCTTACTTATTACACAGTGAGTTTACAAGTCGTGTGAAAAGGGATTTTTCAGAAAACAATACGCTTTCTGCGGATATATTAACTGAAACCGACATTGCTCATTTACCGCCGATAGTGCAAAAATATCTTTACTATACCAAGTCGGTAGGACAACCAAAAATAACGAATTTCAGGGCTGAATTTGTCGGAGGAATGCGTTCTAAACCCGAAGACGAGTATATGAAGTTACAATCAGTTCAATACAACTTTTACCAGAAACCATCACGCTATTTTTATATGACAGCAAGTAAAATGGGACTGCCTGCAACTGGCCTGCATCTTTACCAAAACGAAACTGCCACCTTTGAGGTCAGACTTTTGAATTGGTTTAAAGTTGTAGATGCCAGGGGAGCCAAAATGAATCAGGCAGAAACGGTTACGCTGCTCAACGATATGTGTTTTATTGCCCCTGCAACATTAATTGACAGAAGAATAAAATGGGAAGTCATTGACGACACAACGGTCAATGCAATATTTAAAAATGGAAGCATCAGCGTTAGTGCTGTACTCTATTTTAATGCAGAAGGTGAACTTGTGAACTTCATAAGTAACGACCGATACGACACCAACGGTAAAAAATATGACAGTTATCCCTGGGCGACCCCGGTTACAAACTACCGAATAATAAACGGATATCTTTTGCCAGGCAAGGCAAAACTAATCTACCAGAAACCTGAAGGAGATTTTACTTATGGCGAATTGGAATACAAAAGTGTGAAGTATAATTTGAATGAATTTGAGGACTAATGATGAGAACGAAATTTTCCCGATTATTTATAACTCTTAAGAGAAGATGATTTAGATAACATATTGAAAATGATTAAAATAAAACCATTGAGCTAAAAAATACTGACCGTAACAAGTTATTAATCAGCTTTTAAAATACGGTCATAAAATATAGCGTAATTGTTGACATAAAGGGATGTGGGGATGTATTTCAATTTATTTTCAGTTCAAGAATCATACGAAGATGTATTAACCCAGGTAGAATCTGAATAATGGAAAACAAACAATCTATGTCAAGACCAATCCTCGATCAAAACATTTCGCTGCAGGATTTTAAAGATTTCTACTGGCTAAAAAAAGAACTGCTTGCTTTCTGTAGAATTCATGGAATAAGCACTTCCGGCGAAAAAATTGAAATTACTTCACGAATTATAAAATACCTTGAAACTGGAGTTGTTGAAAAAAAACCGGTTGTCCAACAAATAAAATCAAGTTCAAGATTCAATTGGAATAACGAGGTGTTGACTAAAGAAACCCTTATAACGGACAGTTATAAAAACACCGAAAACGTCAGACTGTTCTTCAAAAACCAAATTGGTCCACATTTCCATTTAATGATTAATTATCCCTAAAATAACTTTTCTTAAGATCGGCTCAACAAGCCATACAACCCTTCCACCCACTGTTTTCACACTCTTAACCGATTAAAATTTCAAATACTTTTTACCGTAATTACTTTTACCAGCCTAAAAGGAAATGTCAAAAAAATCTATTAAAATTCACATTGAGATAGACAAGATTAATAAACTTAGTGAAGCCTTGCGTGCAGCAAGCAGGGATCTTACAAACACCTGAAAAATCAATAAAGATGTGAGTAATAACAAGTAAATAGGATTATTTCAATTAATCATACCACAATACATCTCACTAAATCTAAAAAAGAGAAATAAGAAAATGAAAAAAAAATACACCATTATTATCATGCTCTTTATAGCAATGATAGCGAAATCGCAGGTTCCCAACACATTGACCAGGCAGGATAAAATCTTTGGACTTTCCAAAATCTGGCAGGAAGTAAATTACAATTTTATTTATCTAGAACGAATTGACCGCGTAAAATGGGACAGTACCTATCGTGTAATGATAAAAACCGTCCAGGAAACAAAGAATGACTATGAATATTATCGGGAATTGCAAAAATTTTGTGCTTTTCTAAACGACGGCCATACCTTTATCCTCCTTCCAAAAAGTATTGATTCACTTCTTTATACGGACATGTTTGGAGCATATCGGATTCGTTTAAAAAATATCGGGGATAAAGCCATAATAACGCATATAAATGAAAGTAAAAAAGGCGAGTTGCCAATTGGCAGTGAAATAGTTGAAGTTAACGGGCTACTCACAGAAGAATATATAAATCAATTTGTTGCACCCTACATATCTTCATCCACTGAGTATGTTTTAAAAGACGAAGGAGTCGAAAAACTATTAATGGGACTGAAAGGCGATGAATACAGGATTAAGATCAACACTCCGGACGGAAAATCTAAAACAATTACGCTGATTCATGATTTCACGGCTGAAAAAGAAGTTTATCCTCCCATTCAAGACAAACAACTGCTGGATTTCAGATGGTATGATAACCAGTTTGCTTATGTTGCATTGAATTCATTCAGAGATCCAAAGATTATCGAATTATTTCTAGAAAAACTTCCTGAACTTCAAAAAGCAAAGGGACTTATCGTAGATTTACGTTGCAATAAGGGAGGCAATACACGTAACGGAACAGGGATACTTCAATACCTTACCAACGACACAATACTATATGGAGCAAAAAGTGAGACAAGAAACCACATCCCTTCGTTTAAAGCATGGGGACGATATGCGAATCCTTCTGACACTTCAGCATGGTCAAAAAAGAGCTTTTTAATGAGTCAGGACAGATACTATTACCCTTTTGATTATTATCCTGCCAACTTTAAACCAAGCAATCAAAAAATAAATATCCCGACGGTTCTGCTTATCGGACACAAAACGTTTTCGGCTGCTGAAGACTTTTTAATTTTTGCAGATAATCAAAAGCACATGATAAAGATGGGAGAAGCCTCTCATGGAAGCACCGGTGAGCCATTGATGTTCGAACTTCCAGGCGGTGGATTTGCACTTGTCTGTACAATCAAAAGCACATTTCCAGATGGCCGTGAATTTGTTGGTTATGGTGTTAAGCCAGACATTGAAGTTAAACCGACATTGAATGATTTTATCCAAAATAACGATCCTGTTTTAAACTCGGCACTAACCTATCTGAATCAGGATTCAAAACCATGAAAATCTATATCTGCTCAGAAAAAAGCGACTTATCCTTATTCCAATGTACTATAAAAACTGAATAATTGAGTTGCCTGCTTTTAAATTACAGTTTTATCATGCCATTGAAATTGAGACGGCACTAAATTTATTGGTAAATTGCTCTTTCATTAAAAAATCCTTCGTCCTATGAATAACCTTAACGATAGTATTGAAAATCAATTGGCGTTTAATGCGGGTAACAACCTCTTTCATGAGGAAGCAATCAGCTCATTGGCATTTACTCCCGAAACCCTGGCCGTAATTGAGCGTTTCGGGGAAATTGATATAACTACTGAAAATCTGCTGATTGATTATTTAACCAGCAGGGTACTTCAGGAATTCTGCAGGGTTAACCAATACTACTCGTTTGACAAACAGAACCGAAAGGACTTACGGGATATTTACATTAATTTATTCTCCGCTATCAGAAACCCCGAAACCACCCGCAAGTTAACGGCAAAAAACCATTATTCGAACCTGAAAAAGTGGTTATTAAAAGCCAATTCCTTTGCCGGAAAAATTTATATCCCGAAAGATGAACTTGTTGAAC
>JAAFHB010000037.1 GCA_010906965.1 Mariniphaga sp.
CGAAAAAAATCCGTGTGGCACACTAGTGAGAATTTTAAAAACCCAAAAACAGATTATCAATACGTTACAGATACATAACTGCAATGTGGGTTAATAGAAAATATAATATTGGAAGATTATCTATTAGTTGAGAAATTTATTTCGGCTCTGTTTCAAAGCCTGAACAATCCTAAAATTAAAACAAAACATAGAGACGCCATATTTCAGGCTATTAAGTTTGCTATTATAAATCTGCCTCAAGCTAACCCAAGTGATGTATATCAACATATTGTTTACCGTCTTTACTTACGTGAATATAAAATATCCGATCCGGAGCAAAGTTGGAGACGTGCAGGTGGTGAGGCGCTTGAACTTTTTATTCAAAATTATTACCAACCGGAATTTGAAAAGAAAGGAATTAAAATTGAGGCTCTCCTTTCAAAACTGAATAAGAAAAAAGCTTTGACTGATATGGGGCTTGAAGGTGAAATTGGAGGATCAAAACTTGATCTTGCATTGTATGGAAATCTTAACGATAAGTGGGTAATATTCGGAGGTGTTCATAGCAAAGCATCATTAGCGGAAAGAGTTTCAGATGATGTGCCAACTAGTGTTGCAATGATGAAAAAGGGTTTAATCAGTATACTTTATACATTTGATTCAAAATCATTTCCACCTCCACATGGCAATTTATTGAATAAAGGAGAACTAGGATCATTTGCAAACCCTTCAGATAAAAGGAAATATATAGAAGATCATGGTTCTTTTGATGGCTGCTTTTCTTATAATACTAGAACTCAACCAAGTATAAATGCGACAAAAAGTGGGAAGATGATTTACGTAAGTAAATTGGATAAGACTTCAGATCACTTTGTTGAATTTGTCAGTGACAGCTGGGAAAAATACAAAAAAAAATATTAGAAAAGCATCTGAGCCTTTTCTGTTTTGAATTTCCGAATTCTATTTTGGCAAGTTTTGAAATTTTCATTATCCAACTCGAAACCAATAAAGTTTAATCCTTTCATCATTGCTGCAAGAGCTGTGGTTCCAGTGCCCATAAAAGGATCTAAAACAATACCTTCATCAATGCCACTGGACTCAATACATGTTAATGGCAAGTCAAGAGGAAAAGTACTTGTGTGATTGCCCTTTTCTTTAATGAATGGGTCGGCTTTTAAATCCCAAACTGAAGGTATAGGAGGTTTTGTTGTGAAATTATGTTTTTCAGATTTTGTTATAATATAAATCATTTCATGTTTTCTATGTGGCCGTCTGCAACAGCCTTCTGGCATTGCTTTTCTCTTAGCCCAAATCACTTCTCCACGATAAAAATAACCTTTATCACAAAGATTCAAGATAATTCTCCATGGTAAGGCAAGTAGATTGCCATATTGCAACCAACCTGATTCTTTTTCAATACAAGCTCTTCTATTTCCTCTTTTTTTTGTATAAGCTGAATTATTTGGATCAAGCCCATTTTTATCTTTTCCAAGAGAGGAATAGATATGATCATCAAAGTTCCAATTTATTGGAGTATTATATGCGTCGCCAATATTGAGCCAAAAAACACCATCTTCTTTTAAAACTCTCATAACGTCTAAAAAGATAGCAGTAAGATTATTGACATAATCTTTTGGATTAATTTCCAATCCAATTCCATCGTCACCTCTTTGTCCCCAATAAGGTGGACTTGTGACAACAATATCGACGCAATTATCTGGCAGATTTTTTAATCCTTCCAAGCAATCAATATTATAAACTTCAGACTTTTCAGTATTGATAATTAGTTTGTCAATACTGCCGTTTTCATTCAAAATCATAAAAATATATGCTAATTATGGTATTTAAACTAATAAAATATAAATCCCTACCTATAATTGAATTTTATTTGGATTTCTCAAAATTAAATTCCAATTATTTTTTCCTTTGTTTTCCAAAGAAACTATTCTTGTTATTCAAAAACTACAATATTAAGCCCAATAAGTAAGGCCTTAATTTGATGATAATGATCCCAGTTTCTGTCGTTTTTGAAGTCAATCGTTTTTTTTCTATCTCTCTAAAATTCATTATTCAATTACAATTTGTCACGTAACAAACATACGAAATTAAATAAGTCGCAAAACTCGTTTTTGTTTTGACCTTGCATAAAAACATGGGCGAGGCAGAACTTATTTAATAACTACACAGATATTGAATAGCTTTGTGCTTTATTATCAAAGAATTATATTTCTATTCAACCTACTTTTCCAATGAAAGCATTTTAAATAGCTTACATCACGTTCTTGCCACATCAACATCATTGTTAATTTCTCCATAAATTTACTATCATACTTATTTACTATCTAAGAATTCTCTATGCCTTAAAACTGATTAATTCTATTCACCAAAATATGTTACTTATAAACCATTTAAACTTATATTGAACCCACTTCGGTGAATTCCTAATCGCAATTACTCCTCGAAGTATCTAAATTGCTGCTCTGAGCACCAAAATTGCTGCTCCTAGCGTCTAGTTTGGTGCTCAGAGAACCAAAATTGCTTCCCGGAGAGTCTAAATTGGTGCTCAGAGCACAGGTTTTGTCTCTCAAAGCATCTAAATTGGTGCTCCGGGCACCGAGTTGGTCTCTCAAAGCAACCTTTCCGATGTTCCGGACAGCAAATTGCCCTTCCGGAGCGCAATTATTCGCCAGGGAAGGGCAATCAGACTTAAGTGGCCGATTTTTACCTATTTAGTTGAAGTTTTATCCTCCTTCTTTTTTTTAGTGTGACCCGGAAAGCGTGCCTGTAAATCGTCGTAAATAGTCTTTATGCCGGGTTCACCCGCTTTTGCAGCACCTTTTACCGCATTGTAAAAGATCAACGCTGCAGTGTAAGCCTCGCTACCGGCTTGCATGGTCGTATCATCCAATTTTTCGCATAGTTGCTGTAATGGTAACAATACACGTTTAAGTTGGATTACAGAAGCTACGTCGATTTCGAACTCTTCCATATCGAGAAATGTGGGCACCACTTTGGGATTTAGCCTCGCATACTCAAGATTTTTGTTCACGAATGAGATCGTTTTGTCACCCATCTTGGGTGTTACATGTCGTTCCTCCTGTGTAAGATTAATTAATTCCGGCAGGTTTTGGCCGATGGAGTTTAAAGCCGCAGTAATGATTGCTAAGGCTTCTTCATTAATGGTAATCGAAACTTTGTTTTCCATTTTTTTAAAATTTAAATTTTAAACTGAATTAAATAGGTTTGTGTAATATTCTTACTCATTCTACAGATAAAAGTTTCGTTAAATTGAAAATAAAAAGGAATTTATTTCGATTTGGCCTCTTCTCTGGCATTCACTGGGTTAATCTATTCTTATTTGGAAACATTATTGATTATTTATTTATGGAATATGATAGCTTTCAAAGTGATTCAACGTATTTTCACGTATGTCCCTACGCTCCCCAACCTTCCCTGTCGAGGCTGCGATATTGGATCGCTTCGCCAAGATGATCTGCCTGAATGGATTCTGCACCTTCGAGATCTGCAATTGTTCGCGATACCTTCAAAATACGGTCGTAAGCCCTGGCAGATAATCCCAGTTTTTCCATTGCATTCTTGAGAAGCTGATGACCGGCCTGATCGGGAATACAATATTGATGCAACATTTTTGAACTCATCTGCGCATTGCAATAAATTTCAGTGTCTTGAAATCTTTCGCGTTGAATTTCGCGTGCATTGATTACACGTTGACGAACAGTTTCGCTTTTCTCTCCTGGTTTCATTTCCGTAAGATCGCTGAACGGAACCGGAACCACTTCGAGGTGGATGTCGATACGGTCAAGGAGCGGTCCGGATATTCGGCTTAAGTATTTTTGCACCATGCCGGGCCCGCAGACACATGGTTTTGTGGGGTGGTTGTAAAATCCGCACGGACATGGGTTCATCGAGGCGACTAACATAAAACTGGCTGGATATTCTACCGAAAATTTGGCGCGGGATATCGTAATAAGTCTGTCTTCAAGCGGTTGCCTTAAAACTTCGAGGACGGTTCGTTTAAATTCTGGTAACTCATCGAGGAATAAAACACCATTGTGCGCCATCGATATCTCGCCCGGTTGAGGATAGGTACCTCCACCAACTAAGGCTACGTCAGAAATTGTATGGTGTGGACTCCTGAATGGACGCATTGTCATTAATGATGTTTCGCGCTCAATCTTTCCGGCCACGGAGTGTATTTTGGTAGTCTCAAGTGCTTCCTTAAGGGTGAAAGGTGGAAGAATGGTTGGTATTCGTTTGGCTAACATTGTCTTCCCGGCTCCGGGAGGTCCAATCATAATTAAATTGTGACCGCCTGCAGCCGCAATTTCGAGCGCCCGTTTCACGTTTTCCTGACCTTTGACATCTGCAAAATCAAGATCGTAATTCGAAATTCTTGTCTTAAATTCTTCGCGCGTATCGATAATTGTCTGTTCAAGACTTGTCCGACCCGACAGAAAATTGATTACTTCTTTAAGGTTTTCGACACCAAAAATCTTCAGCTTGTCGACGACTGCCGCTTCGCGGGCGTTTTGCTTCGGAACAATAAACCCTTCAAATCCTTCTTCGCGCGCCCGAATGGCGATCGGAAGAATGCCTTTCACCGGCTGCAATCCCCCGTCAAGCGAAAGTTCTCCCATCATCATGTATTTGCTTAGTTCGGGGGCAAGAATCTGTTCGGAGGCAGCAAGAATTCCAATAGCGATTGGCAGGTCGTAGGCTGATCCTTCCTTGCGGATATCGGCAGGAGCCATGTTAATTACAATTTTTTTCCCAGGAAGTTTATACCCATTAAAACGCAAAGCCGAATCAATGCGTTGCTGGCTTTCCTTTACGGCATTATCGGGTAAGCCAACAAGGTTAAAGCGAATTCCCCGGGAGACATCTGTTTCTATTGTAATAGTGGTAGCATCAATTCCATGAACTGCACTACCATAGGTCTTTATAAGCATTTTTAGGTAGTTAACTAACGTTGGATAAAGTTACAGTAAATTTAATGAAAATACAATCATTACCTGAAATTGACTATTTATTTATTTTAGCGCTCCAACATTTTAACAGCGATAAATTGGTGCTATATTTGTAATTCAATCAAAAAGTGATTCGAGATGGCAATTTTTGAAATATTTAAAAAACGTCAGTCGCGGCAATTTCATATACCGAACCGTTTTTATGATCCCGATAAAGCCGAACGTGAAGAACGCGAAGTACGTATCAGGAGAGAAATGGGGATGGCCGATGATGAGCTTGAGGCGAATGAATTTAAGAGTTCAATTGCAGGTGCATTTCGTAGCCGGCTGAGCCCACGTTTTAATAAAAAAGAAGACAAGACAAATTCGACGGTTAAAATCCTTCTTTTCGCGTTTATCATGGCTTTGGCAGTCTTGATCTATTTTAAATTAAACTAAGAAATTATAAGTGTCGGATATTATCCAACTTCTACCCGATTCGGTTGCAAATCAGATTGCTGCCGGAGAGGTCATTCAGCGTCCTGCTTCGGTGGTGAAGGAACTTGTCGAAAATGCAATTGATGCCGGAGCGACCACGATTACAATCAATATTAAAGATTCGGGGCGTACACTGATTCAGGTAATTGATAATGGGAAAGGCATGTCGCCTACCGATGCCCGGATGTCTTTCGAGCGTCATGCAACCTCTAAAATACGTGAAGCAAACGATCTTTTTGCGATCCGGACAATGGGTTTCAGGGGCGAAGCGCTCGCCTCGATTGCCGGAGTGGCCGATGTGGAAGTTCGCACACGTCCACATGGAGAGGAGCTCGGAACCTACATCCATATTATGGGTTCTGCCATCCAAAAGCAGGAAGCTGATCAATGTGCCGAAGGGACAAATTTTTCGGTAAAAAATATTTTTTTCAATATCCCGGCGCGGCGCAAATTCCTGAAATCGAATAGTTCTGAACTAAAATATATCATCACAGAGGTGCAACGTGTGGCGCTCGCAAACCCCGAATTGGCCATCGAGCTGTATCATAACAATTCCGTCATTTACAACCTTCCTTCAGAGAATGTCCGTAAACGGATTGTTTCGTTGTTTGGCAAGAATATCAACCAAAGTCTGATTCCTGTTGACACCACCACATCGGTTATTAATATATCAGGCTTTATCGGTCAGCCAAAATACGCCAAAAGGACTTTTGGAGAGCAGTTTTTTTTCGTGAATGGCCGATTTATGAAGCATCCGTTTTTTAATCGTGCTGTTCAGCAGGCTTACGACCGTATTCTGCCACCAGAAACATTCCCTTCGTACTTTCTTTATTTTGAAGTTGATCCGGCAACAATCGATATCAATATTCATCCGACAAAAACGGAAATTAAGTTTGAAGATGAGCGGTCTGCCTGGCATATCATACAAGCCTCGGTGCGCGAAGCAATGGGTAAATTCAACCTGATGCCTTCCATCGATTTTGACCAGGCCGGGTCGATTGATATTCCATTAAGTCCGAAACCCGGTTCGAAAATTCCGGAACCTGAAATCAGAATCAATCCCAATTTTAACCCGTTTGAACAGGACCGGGGTGCTGACCGCGATTATTCTAAAACAACATCGTACAGAGACGAACAGAACCGCGACAACTGGCAGGCGCTTTACAAAGGATTTGAACAGGATGGCATACCCACTGATCAAATGCCTGTTTACCCTTCCGATATTTCGAATGAGACTGACATGGAGGCTGTTCAGCAGACATTTACGGATGAAGATGTTGCAATGAAGGCGAATCACAATTTTCTTCAGTTCAAGAATAAATATATCATCACTCCGGTTAAATCGGGATTAATGGTCATCGATCAGCGACGCGCACATGAACGGATTTTATTCGAGAATTTCATGCGCATCATTGATAATCATTTAGCCATTAGTCAGCGACAACTATTTCCGGCGGTGCTCGAGCTCAACGCGGTTGATAAAGAAATATTGATTGTTATTGACGAGGAGCTTAAATCGTTGGGTTTCGAAATTCGGCAGGGAGAAAATGACGTTTTCCTGGTTGAAGGAATTCCTGCATTGTTGAGTCACCTGAATGCATCGGATCTTGTTCAAAAGCTGATTGAAGATTTTAAAAACAGGCCGGTTGATGTTAAAGAGGAGATTAAAGAACACCTCGCATTGCTTCTCTCCCAATCATCGGCGATTAACTATGGCGTTTCCTTGAAACCCGAGGAGATTTCGGATCTTTTTAATCACCTTTTTGCCTGTCTTACCCCCAATTACTCGCCATCGGGAAAAACAGTTGTCTCCATCATTTCCTTTCAGGATTTTGAAAAACTGCTCAAGTGAACAACTATGCCGTTTGAATCGTTATTTTTGCATCATTAACATGATTTTCTTACTATGAACCAATATCAGACATCACCCTTTTCGATGCCTCCGGTTGTAAAAAACCTTATCATGATCAACGTCGTTATGTTGGTCGCAACGTGGGCTTTAAAAAATATGGGGATCGACCTCAATGAAAAGCTCGGGCTATTTTATCCGGGTTCGGAACATTTTAGGCCTTATCAATTTGTCACGCATTTATTTATGCATGCCGATTTTTGGCACCTTCTGTTTAATATGTTTGCCTTGTATATGTTTGGTAAAGTGCTTGAAATGGTTTGGGGTTCCAAACGATTTTTGATTTACTTTTTTGTCACCGGGCTTGGTGCTGCTGCACTTCATTCGTTTGTGACCTATCTCGAAATTCAATCATTGCAAAAGCATGTTGCTGCATTTGTGAATACCCCGTCTCCTGAACTTTTGGCTGCCTTTGTCAAATCGAATCTTAGCCATCCGGCAACCTGGGTTGCTGATCTCGTGAACAATTGGGGTGTTACTCCAAATAATCCTGTTTACATTCAGCAAGCGACGGATCTGGTTCAACGTGTTCTTGTTGAACGAATAGATATTCCTACGATAGGGGCTTCGGGAGCAGTATTCGGCGTTTTACTCGCTTTTGGGTATCTGTTTCCAAATACCGAATTGATGTTACTTTTTCCTCCTGTTCCAATTAAGGCAAAATACTTTGTGATTGGTTATGGAGCCATTGAATTGTATTTAGGGGTGACGCAGTCGAACAGTAATATTGCCCATTTTGCCCATTTAGGCGGTATGCTCTTTGGATTTATCCTATTGAAATATTGGGAAAAGAATACTAAAAAATTATATTGACCTGATGGGAATTGTTGACGAAATAAAACTATCGTTTAGGAACGGTACCTATCTTACAAAGCTCATCTATATTAATATAGCCATATGGGTTTTAGTAAGACTTGTATTCGTGGGCTATAAATTAAGCGGAACAGATGGTTCTCAAATATTAGGTTGGCTTGCGCTACCTGCTTCGTTAGAGCTTTTTGTTTCACGTCCCTGGACGATTCTGACCTACATGTTTCTCCATTTCGATTTTTTACACATAGTTTTCAATGTGCTTTGGCTCTACTGGTTTGGAAAGATTTTTCTTGAATATCACAGTCAACAAAAGCTTTTGAGCCTTTATTTGATTGGCGGATTTTTTGGTGGTCTGGCTTTCATGTTGGCTTATAATCTAATACCTGTTTTTCAACAAAGGATTTTCGATGTCCAATTACTTGGTGCATCTGCTTCTGTTATTGCCATCGTAATTGCAATTGCCGTTTATGTGCCTAACCATCTGATTCACCTTGTATTTATCGGACCGGTTAAAATAAAATGGATTGCGTTTGTATCTTTAGTGCTTTATGTTATTAATCTTTCGGGAGATAATGCCGGTGGTAACTTTGCACATATTGGTGGTGCTTTATGGGGCTGGATTTATATGTCGCAATTGATTGCTGGCCGGAATATTACTGGCCGATTTGATCGCATGACTGATACAATATTTTCGTGGTTCAGGCCGCGAAAAAAGCTTAAAATAAAATATAATACAGCTAATCCTGATTACGAATACAACAGGAAAAAGGGTAGTCAACAGGAGGAGATAAACCATGTTCTTGATAAAATTGGTAAGTCGGGTTATGACAGTCTAACCTTTGATGAACGGGAAATGTTGTTTAAAATGGGTAGAAAAAAATAATAGGTGAAGAATTTCTTTTCAAAATTTGGTTTTACCCTTAATATTGGGGCGGTATTTCTGCTTTTACTGGCTTACTTAGCTCCATATGTGCCGCCTGATTTCTTTTGGCCACTTTCTTTTTTTGGATTGGCTTATCCTTATCTGATGCTTGTTAATTTAATTTTTCTGGTTGTCTGGATCCTCCAACTATCGAAAAGATTATTGTTGCCATTAATTGCTTTGTTAATTGGTTTTTACAGTTTTACAAATACTTTTCAGCTTTTCCCAAAAACACAATTGCATGATGGAGTGATGGTTCTGAGTTTTAATGTTCATGGTTTTAAAAGCGATTTGAGAAACAGAAAAGCGAATACTCCAAAGGTTCTCAAATATTTTGAATCAACCGGAGCCGACATTATTTGTCTGCAGGAAGCTTTGCGCGATAGCAAGGGTCCACTAAGTGCACAGGGAATCATGGATGCAATGACGGGAATTAAATATTTTCAGATGGCATCTGCGAGCTCAGGTGCCGGTTCAATTACATTCTCTAAATATCCGATTATTAACTTTGGTGAAATCCGGTTTCCCGATTCTTCTAATCTGGTGCTTTTTTCTGACTTAAAGATTAGTGATCGTCACACTATTCGGGTGTATAATTGCCATTTACAATCGTATTCGATCGATCCGGATGACTATTCAGTTATCGATTCAATCGGCTTGGGATCAGGCGGTAAGCAACTAAAAGAAGCCCGAAGAGTCAGTTACAGACTAAAGACTGGCTTCACAATGCGCGCATTACAGGCCCGAAAGGTTGCTGATCATATACGGCAGTCTCCTTATCCGGTTATTGTTTGTGGCGATTTCAATGATACACCAGTTTCGTATGCCTATCGAAAGGTCAGGGGTGATCTTAAAGATGCTTTTGTGGAGGCTGGATGGGGTATATCCAACACCTATAATGGGATATTGCCTTCTTTTAGGATCGATTATATACTATGCAGTCAAAAGTTTGCAGTAAAGAATTACAAACGCGATAAGGTTTATCTATCCGACCATTTCCCGGTTCGTAGTCAGTTATTTCTTAAATAAATTCCATCCTTAAATAATGAAGGCACAAGAGAAATTCTTGTGCCTTCATCAAATGGGAATGAAAAAAATTATCTACAAAAGAGCATCTATTTTAGAGGCAAGGATCGTTTTTGGGACAGCACCTACCTGTTTATCTGCAACTTCACCATTCTTAAAGAATAAAATTGTGGGGATATTACGTATTCCATATTTAGCGGCAGTACCGGGATTGGAGTCAACATCCATTTTTGTTATTACGGCTTTACCACTGTAATCGTCTGAAAGTTCTGCTACAAGTGGCCCGATCATTCTGCACGGTCCGCACCATTCAGCCCAAAAGTCTACTAATACAGGCTTCTCTGACTGGAGAACAATTTCATCAAAATTCGCATCTGTTACCTCAATTGCCATGTCAATATATTTTAAAATGTTTGAAAAGTCTGTGCAAAATTAAACGAACAAATTTACACATTAATTTATAGTAAAAACGATATCAGGATTTTTTTGAAGATATGCTTTCAGCTCACCCGATAATCCGATACGTCTTGTTCTTGAAAACAAGTGAAGTTTGATATTTGTTGTTTGATCGTAGACAGAAAATTTCAACAATGTTTTTCCAGGTGATTTGGCAAACGTTGAATCGAACTCTTCTATCAGATCTGACGTCAAAGCTTCCGCGTTCACTGCAATCCGGAGACTATCTGCCTTTTCTGCTATTTCCTGAAGCAATTCAATCTTATTTGCTTTAAATTCAATTTGATCGCCTCCCTGCCATTTAATAGCAACCTTTCCTCGAACAAGCAGAAAAAGCCCTTTTTTACAAAAATTTCCAAAACTTACAAAGTCATTACCAAAGAACATCATCTTATATGAATCGGTATAATCGGTAAGAACTAGTGATGCAAATGGTTTTCCATTTTTTGTAAACCCTTCCTGTACTTCAGTTACAATCCCCGCAAAGGTCAGATCGCGATTTTTGAGCGTTTCAATTTCGCTGTTGAGCATGGAAAGGTTGATGTCTTTGGTGCAGAAACTTTTGATTTCCAGGGAGTAGTCGTCGAGGGGATGCGAAGAAAGATAGATGCCGATCAGATTTTTCTCTTTTTCGAGGGCCACAATTTTGGGCCACTCGGGGACATTGGGTATTGTTGGTAATTTAACCTCTATCGTTTGTAATCCACCAAATAGCGACGCCATTGATGACTGCTTGTCACTTTGAATCCGGTTTCCGTATTTGATCAATGACTCGATAAAGGAGTTTCCATCGCCTGCATCGCCAAAGTATTGCGCCCGGTGTATATTTTCGAAGCTGTCGAAGCCTCCAGCCATTGCGAGCGATTCGAGATTCTTCTTATTAATGGTTTGTAAATTAACTCTTTCTACAAAGTCGAATATTGATTTAAAATCGCCGTTCGCATCTCTTTCATTTACGATATCAGCCACTGCTCCGGCGCCGACGCCTTTAATGGCAGATAATCCAAACCGAAGTCCGCCGCTTTTGTTGACAAAGAATTTAGAGCGCGATTCGTTCACATCAGGACCTAAAACAGCTAATCCCATGTGCTTGCTCTCATCCATAAAGATGGAGATCTTGTCTGCATTGGTAAGGTTACAACTTAATACCGCCGCCATAAACTCCGAAGGATAGTTGGCTTTCAGAAATCCGGTTTGGTATGCAATGTAGGCATAACAGACTGAGTGTGATTTATTAAAGGCATATTGGGTGAATGCTTCCCAGTCTTTCCAAATTTTATCAATCAGGTTATCCGTTGATTTGCCGACCGTTTTACAGCCTTCGAGGAAAATAGGATTGCTTTTACACCCTTCGATGAATTTAGCTTTCAGCTTCTCCATCATCGGTAAATTCTTTTTCCCCATTGCTTTACGCAGTGAGTCAGACTCGCCTCGTGTAAACAGTCCTAAGGCGCGCGATTGAAGCATCACCTGTTCCTGGTAAACAGTAATCCCATAGGTATCAGATAAAAACTGTTCCATGATCGGGTGGTCGTAAACAATCTCCTCGCGTCCCATTTTCCTGTTTACATATTTTGGGATGTAGTCCATTGGACCTGGTCTGTAAAGCGCATTCATGGCCACAAGATCTTCAAAACGACTCGGTTGCAATAATCGCAGCCATTTTTTCATTCCGGGCGACTCGAACTGGAATATCGCAGTGGTGTTCCCGTTGCTGAAAAGTTCGAAAGTCTTTTTATCGTTGAACGGGATTTTATCAATGTCGAGATCTATTTTCTGAGAAAGGTGTATGTTCTCGAGGCAATCCTTAATGATCGAAAGGGTTTTAAGCCCGAGAAAGTCCATCTTTAACAATCCAATCGATTCAACAAAATGCCCGTCGTACTGGGTTGTCAGCAGATCTTCATCCTTTGTAGGCATTAATGGGATATGATTGTCGAGTTTATCTTTTCCAATCAGAATTCCACAGGCGTGAACACCAAATTGGCGGATGCAGCCTTCAAGTGTTTCTGCAAATCTTAATGTTTTGACGATTAATGGATTACTTGATTTTCTTTCTGCTTCAAGTAATGGATTTTCAATGTAAGCTTTTGCAAGCGTTATCTTAGGCGTTTCAGGAACCATTTTAGCAAGTCTGTCGGCTTCGGCGAGTGGCAGTTTCAGCACGCGCGACACATCCCTGATTGCCATCTTCGCTGCCATCGTTCCGAAGGTGCAAATATGCGCCACATTCTCGCGGCTATATTTTTCCTTTACCCAATCGAGTACCTTTTGGCGACCGTCATCATCAAAATCGATGTCAATATCAGGCATCGATATCCTGTCTGGATTAAGGAACCGTTCGAAAAGGAGATCATGCTTTATCGGATCGACATTGGTAATTCCTGTACAATAAGCCACGACTGATCCGGCGGCAGATCCACGGCCCGGACCCACGATTACCTGCATTGTACGGGCTGCCGCAATAAAATCCTGTACAATAAGGAAATAACCCGGGAATCCCATCGACTTTATGGTGTCAAGTTCAAACTCGATCCGTTCTTTCACCTCTTTGTCGAGTTCTTCGCCATAACGTGATGTTGCGCCCTCGTATACAAGAAAGGTCAGATAGTCGCATTCGAACTTCACCCTTAAGGCATGTTCGTAGCCTTCTGATTTTTTAGGAGCATTCTTAAACTCCTCGATCATATCAGCTTCTGAAAACTTTTTCCTGTATTCTTCCAATGTTCCGAAACTTGTGGGAATTGGAAATTCAGGCATAATCGGATCAGAGTCGAGTTCAAAGAATTCGATTTTATCAGTGATATTCTGTGTGTTGGCAAGCGCATTGGGTAAATCACCAAATAACAGATTCATCTCGGCGGTTGTCTTCAGCCATTCCTGCTTCGTATACCTCATTCGTGAAGGATCATCAAGATCTTTTCCCGTATTTAAGCAGATAAGGAGGTCGTGAGCATCTGCATCTTCGCCGTTTGTGAAATGACTGTCATTCGTTGCAATAACTTTTACACCAAACTTTTCGCCAAGCCGGATCAGTTCCTTGTTTACAATTAACTGACTTTCATAAACATCGGTAGGTAATTGTGGTTCAGTCGTTTTATGCCGCTGTACTTCGAGATAAAAATCATCTTTAAAAATGCTTTGAAACCACAATATAGCCTCTTCTGCTCCGGGCAAATCCCCTTTCAGAATGCATTGAGGAATTTCGCCGCCAATACATGCCGACGATACAATTAATCCTTCGCTGTATTTTTCGAGAAGATTTTTATCAATTCGTGGTTTATAGTAGAATCCTTCCGTATTGGCCAACGTAACCAATTTCAATAGATTGCGATAACCTTTTTCATTCTTGGCCAGTAAAATCAAATGGTCACCCGACCGATCTTCTTTTTCGCTTTTGTCTTTGAAATGGATTCCCCGCGAAGCCACATAGGTTTCAACGCCAAGAATAGGTTTTATGTCAAATTTCTTGCACGTTTCATGAAACTCCTTGATTCCGAACATATTGCCATGATCGGTGAGCGCAAGGGCAGTCATACCGTCCTTTTTTGCTTTTTTTACCAGATCTGAAACTGCAGCCGCACCGTCAAGGATTGAATATTGGCTGTGGACATGAAGATGGGTAAATGATACCATAGTTAAAACCTTTTGAATGAATGGGAATGTCGTTTCCCGATGGTGCATTTTGTGGCACGGTTAAAATTAGAAAATTTAAACCGAATCCATTCAGATGTTGATAACTATTGAATATTGGGTCGCAAAATATTGAAATGCAATGAATTAGCAAAGATCAGGTAGAATTTTCAGTTTAAGGATATACCCTAAAAAAAAGAAGGAAACCCGTTGGGTATCCTTCTTTTCGTCATGACTGGAAGTTAACCAGTCAATGGTATTTGAAAAACGTAATTGACATCTTTCTCAATATTTGAATAAAATGATGCTGGTTCAAATGATTCCGATTAAAGCGCAATGTCTTTTGTTGCGGTGCTAATTGCCTGAATGTAGTCGAATTCTGTCGTTTCGAATAACAATCCGGTCAATTCAAAGGTGTAAGTTCCTGATCCGCTTGAATTTAATTTGGAAATAGGTAATTTTGCTGTCCAACTTGGTTTTACCGGGCTGTTCTCAAGAAATGCAGCTTGGAAATACACTTGTGTCGTCCCTTTAAGGAATTTAAACTGGTATCCATGTGCGCCGGCAATTGCATTCCATGAAACTGAAATGGAGTCTCCGGTTGCATTTTTAACCATGGAGGTGATATTGGCTGGCAGAAGAGTAGCAGTTGCCAATGAATTGTTGTACGTTATTTCTTCTCCGTCATTAAATTTTACGAGGTACGTGTAGGCACCGGAAGCTGGGGCAGTTGCAGAATAGTCAGCAATTGCAGGTTCGTTAAAAAAAGAATTACCTCCATTTTCAAAATTAGTCAACAGCAAAGGAGTACCGCCTGGTGATGAAACACTTACGCTTTTCATTGCATTATAGGAGAACACCGTATGGATTGCTGCATATACAGTTGTTCCCGAAGCGTTTTTAATTGCTTTCACGAAAACATCAGCAGATGCCTCATTTGTGACTTTTGCTTTTTCGCATCCTGATAAGCCCAACATAATCAGAGCTATCAGTGTTAATAAATGTACTTTTTTCATTTGTAATAGTTTAATAATTAATGACAATTTAACATGATTTACATCGCTTAAACGTTATACCACCCTGCCAAAATGCAAAGCAAAGGTAAGCAAATCTGTTTATCTACCTAAATTCGATATAAATCCAAACTTTTAGTAAGACGCCTCTTTGCCTGGAACAGTTGCGTGCGAACGCTGATATTAATTTCTCCAAATTTTCATTGGCTTTAGTGGAGAAGGTTTCATCGTATTGATTTGTTTGCTGTTTAAACTGATACAAATTGAAATTGAGACAACTATTTTTAGTACCGAATAATATTGTATCTTTGCCCCGCAAATAAAAATTATAAATTTTAACGTAAAACGTTATGTCAGTAAAGATTCGTTTGGCAAGGCATGGTCGCAAACAACATGCTTATTACCACATTGTGGTAGCAAACAGCAGGTCGCCACGAGATGGCAGGTTTATTGAAAGGATTGGTTCTTACAATCCAAATTCTAATCCTGCCACCATCGATCTTAATTTTGATAAAGCCATTGAATGGCTTAACAATGGCGCCCAGCCTACCGATACTTGTCGCACAATATTGTCGCACAAGGGGGTAATGATGAAAAAACATCTTCTTGATGGTGTTAAAAAGGGAGCTTTTGATCTTGCTGAAGCCGATAAAAGGTTTGATGCATGGATGAAAGAAAAAGAAAATGCAGCTCAGGCAAAAAAAGATGGTCTTACAGCCGGATTCAACGAAGACATGAAAAAACGTCTTGTAGCTGAAACTAAGGTAAATGAGAACCGTATGGCTGAAATTGCCAAGAAAAATGCTGCTGCTGCCGCTGCTCTTATCGTGAAACCGGTAAAAGAAGCTGAACCAGAAGCGGAGGCTGAAGTAGCCGAACCAACTGAAGAAGCATAAAACTGAAAAGTTTTTTTTGCAGCAATTAGCTGAAAAAATTACAAAGGGCGATGGTTATTTTAACCGTCACCCTTTTTTTATATCTTTGTATTTCATTATTTGTATTTTGCTATGATTCAAATAAATAAGGAAGATTGTGTTGAGATCGGTTATATTCAGAAACCACATGGACTTAAAGGCGAAGTCATTTTAGTATTCGAAAAAGAGTACGAAGAAACGATTGAAGAGCTTGAATTTCTTTTCGTTGAAGTCGATGGCGGACTGGTTCCATATCGTATTGAAGATGAAGGATTAAACTTTAGAACCGATGAAAGCGCGATTTGCAGACTTGAGTTTGTCGACACACTTTCAAAAGCAAAAGATATGGTTGGATGCAAAGTTTATGTTTTCGATCATGCCGTGATCGATTCTGGCGACGAAGGAATCGCTTCTACTTTGATCGGCATGAGAATTTTTGATGCGAAATTCGGAGATATTGGACTGATCAGCAGGGTGGATGATTTTTCGGGCAACCTCGTTATTACGGTTGATCATCCGCGTGCCGAAATCATGATTCCACTTTCTGACGAGGTCATTACCTCGGTTGATGAGGAAAAGCGGGAAATGCATCTTGATTGCCCCAATGGGCTAATCGAAATATACCTCGATTAAAATATTTTGATGATATTGCAACTTTCTGTTTAGTTGTGCGTCCTTTTAGTAAATAATTAATTTGGGAATAAGAGTCATCTTTTATTCAATCGGGGAAAGTTTCGAAAGAACGTGCTCAATTATAATTTATTAACTCAATTACTTTAGTATGAAATCACGATTAATCACATTAGTTGCAATTCTGGTAATTACCGGAACACAGTTGCTTGTCGCTCAGACAAGCCAAAAGAGGGACGTTACTGCTTTTACTGAGATCTCGTTGAGGATTGGAGCAGATGTTCATTTGAAACAAGGCAACACGCAGTCGGTGGAAGTGAAAGGTAAAGAGGCCACCCTCGACAAGCTAATTACAGAGGTAAAAGGCAGGACATTGGTGATCAGGTATCCTAATGACTCCTGGTTCAGCAAGTGGACACCTGGTACGGTTGATATTTATTTAACAATGCCGCAAATTGATGCACTGGTTATTTCCGGATCAGGATCAATTTTTTCTGATGGAAAAATTGAATCACGGATTTTGGATGCAACAATTAGCGGAAGTGGTGATATTAAATTGGCTGATCTCAAAGCTGAAAAGGTTTCTGCCACACTTTCGGGTTCCGGAAATATTCATCTCTTTGGAAAACAGGAAGCAACTGAACTTAAAGCAACTATTTCCGGTTCCGGCAATGTAAAGGCAATTGAATTTCCGGCTGAGAGTGTATATGTTAAAATTGTGGGATCGGGGAATTGCTGGGTAAATTCAACCAAGAATTTGGTCGTTAAGCTTGCAGGATCGGGCAATGTTGTTTACCGCGGAAATCCTTCAGTTGAATCCAGTATTGCTGGTTCAGGTCAGGTGAAGGAAGAAAAATAGGATTACTGGCGGCTGGCAACTGGCTACTTACATTTCATGGCCAAATACCAGCCGCTATTTTCTGATAATTTCAATCTGGCCACCCACGCCCAGTTTGATAATACCCGAGGGGTTCGACCTCGTCAGATCATCCTGACGGAACTTAACTATAAAATCAACTGATTTCTTAATTTCTTCACTGATTTCAGCAAAATTCTGAGGCGATTTTTGTCCGCTTATATTTGCTGAAGTTGAAACCACTGGTTTTCTGAAACGTTGAATCAGTTGCTGTGTGAAGGCTTCATTCGTAATTCTGATTCCAATACTTCCATCATTGGCTACTAAGTTGACTGCCAAATTTTTAGCACCAGGATAGATAATGGTAAGCGGGGTGTCGGCAACTTCGATCAGCTCCCAAGCAATTTCAGGAACTTCAGAAATGTAGGAGTTGAGTAAGTTCGGGTTTTCCATCAAAACGAGCATACTTTTTGTATCCTCTCGTTGTTTAATTTCATAGATACGTTTAACAGCTGCTGCGTTTGTTGCATCACAACCAATTCCCCAAATGGTATCGGTCGGATACAGGATGATTCCGCCTGAGCGAAGTACCTCGACTGCTTTTACGATATCATCGACAAAACTTGTATTCATGATTCCTTGTATTGAATAAAGTGTTTATTTTCAAACGGACGATATTTGAACAATTTTTCAAAATAGTACAACACGAAATACCGGACGTTAAATTTTTTCTTTTTTGTTGAAAGCTTTGGATGCCAGTTCAGTGCGTCAATTCTGGGTTGCATGACCTTCGGATGCGTTCCAGTGAATTGTTGGAGGCTGTCAATCCCTTCCTCATATTTAAATTCTTCGGATTCTAGTTTTATTGATTTTATATGCTTTGAGTTGGCCGACCAATACTGCTTCGATCCTTCTAATTTATTCATCATCAGCTTAGGTGGTCTTACCCAACCATAATGATACATGAAGGCGTCAATAAAAACGCCGGTTAGTTTTTTTGCATTTTTCCAGCGAAAGCCCTGTGCATCATTCCACGACCTGATCTCTTTGTTGTTCCGGATAATACGAATTTCGCTTCTGTACCAGCCCCTCGAATCAGCGTAATAATCGAAGGTGCCGTAAAGATGGGTGTAGTGCATAATCAGTCCATCAACTGCTTTGACATGAAGGTATTTTTTCATCGAAAGCACGATTCCTGGCAAATACTTTTCGTGTACTACTTCATCTCCCTGAATGTAGAAGCACCAATCGTATTCGGCGGGGATAAAGTCAAACGCTTTATTGGTTTCAGACGCAAGTACCCGACCTCGTTCGCGCAATGATGGATCCCAAACTGTATCAATGATTTCAATTTTATCGGAATCAATCGATTCGATCAACTCCCTCGAACCATCATTACAATCGCCAACAGCCACAATAAATTTATCGCAGACTGGTAAAATCGATGTAATGGCTTCAACTATAGGATAGTCGAATTTTACTGCGTTTTTTACAAAACTAAAACCGCAAACTTTCATAAATTATTAACGTTTAATCAACTGATTTGTAAGATGTTTATATACTTTTATTTGCTTGACTAATATTGTTTTGATCCCTCAGCTTTTTCCTGCATTCGCTTTGTTTATCTGACCCTGGCACATTGATAATCAAATTAATCGTTCAAATAATGCACTAAGATAGATATTAAGTGTGAATTAGCCGTGATATTTTGGTTATTCTATGGTTGTACCGGAATTGATACAACTCCTTTATCAATCGTTTGTGATCCCATTCAGGATTGCCCTCTTCGAGGATTAAACGAGTCCAATGTTTCGTACCTCGAAGAAGTTTCCAGTTCCATTCAAATATAGCCTTTTTCTTAATTACAGGATAACCAAGCTTTACCAACTCATGAGATAAATTTAAACCGCTATTTGTCTCTTTTGGAAGTTGAAATTTTTTGGCCATTTCTTCAGTCTTAAAATAAGCACCTAACTGCAAACCATTGCTTGTCATATAATTACTTACGCCTAATTCCCAGTAATTAATCACTCCTCTGCGTAGTTTTTTTGAATTTGTCTCTCCAAATAAGCGCGCAGTATCTACACTTTTATAATATGTAGCGAGCAGCGCGATTGCCCGGGTATGAAAGACAAGGAAGTGACTCTGGATATGATAAGGATTTTTAAATGTTGAAAAAGGTGGATTTTCAAATGAATCTAATAATCCAATCATATCAAAATTTACTAGTTTTTCCCAGGCAAAAAACCCATCCAGGGACTTTATCAGGACATTGCTATCGTTCACGCAAGCAATTCGTTGATACTGCGTTAAGTCAATTGTGCGAATATACTGATAGAAGCGACCAAAATCATATCCCTTGTTCTCTTGATAAACGACCTGAATATTCTCTGATAACTCATTCGGTTTGTAGGCCTGCTGTTGGTTTGACAAAAGTACAACCTCATCAAAAAAACGAGCTAACTCATTAACATACAATTGTACGTAATAAGGAATTTTATTTGAATGATGAAAATGAATAAATAAACATAAACTCTTCAAAGATTCCATTAAGAAAAATTAATTAGATAGAAAGTGGTTTATTGTCGCCGATGATCTTACCACTTTTTTTCTATTAAATGCAATTCGGCTGAGCATCGATTTTTTTATACGGAAAAGGAAGGAAGAGCTTTATAGTCGAGTGTTGCAAAATAATCTGCAATAGTTTCGGCTCTCCTTATCTGAACGACTTCACCATTTTCTCGAATCAATAATTCAGCCGAACGTAGCTTCCCATTATAATTGAACCCCATAGAATGTCCATGCGCACCTGTGTCGTGAATAACAATAATATCACCAGAAGCTAATTTGGGTAAAACCCTGTTAATGGCAAATTTATCATTGTTTTCGCAAAGTGATCCGGTTACATCGTACATGATTTTTGTGGCAGAATCTTCCTTGCCGGGCACTGTAATATGATGATAGGAACCATATAGTGCAGGTCGCATCAAATCGGCCATACACGAATCAAGACCTGCGTATTTTTTGTACGTATTTTTGATGTGAAGCACCTTACTCACCAGAAAACCAAAAGGCCCTGTGATTGCACGTCCCGATTCAAAGTAAAGTTTGATAGGTTTCAGCCCATTTCCAAGGATGTATTTTTCGTAATTGACCCTGATGCCTTCACTCATTTTTTCCAGGTTTACCTCAACCTGTTCTGGTTTGTAAGGAATTCCGATTCCTCCGCCAAGATTGGCAAATTCGAAGGTAATGTTCAATTTTTTCGAGAGGTCAGCAATCAGTTCAAAGAGAATCTGAGCTGTTCCTGCAAAATAGTCCGAGTCGAGTTCGTTGGAAGCCACCATTGTATGGATTCCGAAACGTTTGACCCCTTTGTCAATCAACATTTGATAGCCTTCGAAAAGCTGACTTCTCGTAAAACCATATTTCGCTTCTTCGGGATGTCCTATAATTGCATTTCCTTCTTTTAAGGAACCAGGATTGTACCGGCAACAAACAAGTTCAGGTAAACCAACCTTTTCGTCAAGATATTGAATATGTGCAATGTCATCCAGATTGATAATGGCTCCTAATTCCATTGCCTTTTGAAACTCTTCAGCAGGTGTATCATTCGAAGTAAACATGATTTCTTCGCCGCGCATTCCGATCCGCTCTGCCAATTCAAGTTCAGCAATTGAACTGCAATCGATTCCAAATCCCTCATTACGAAGGATTTTCATCAGATATGGATTCGGAGCCGCTTTAATGGCGTAGTATTCTTTAAACCCTTCATTCCAGGCAAATGCCTTTACGAACCTTTTTGCATACGCCCGCATTCCTTTTTCGTCGTAGATATGAAAAGGAGTCGGATACTTTTCAATTATTTTCTCTAATACTTCTTTTGTAAAAGGAAGTTTCTTTTCTGTCATAAAATTAAAAATTAAAGCTGTGCAAAATTAGAAAAATTAAGCACACAATGCATCCAAAGCGTTAAAAATCATTGAGGAACCTTTTTTAACGGTAACTAAAGAATTATTCAAGTAATATTTTAACAAGTTGAATGGGATAAAAGTTCTTGATAAAAATGAAATAGGCCGGATGCAAAATCCGGCCTATTTCATTGACAGACAATTTTTTTTAAGTTATCGTGGAAAATTCTTAAAAATCATCCCCACTACATTATTGATTTGGTCTTCCCTGGTTTCGGTGCGAGGGTTTACAAGACCTTCAGCAACACCTTCCCAAATCATCGATTTTTCCTGAACGTCGATCACATCAATGAAAAGCGTTCCTTCAACTGATTTGTTTACATCGACATAAGTGTTTGACGAACCCCAACCGCGATAGTACATTCCACCATTGTAATTGGTGTTTGCAGTAGCGGAATATTTGGTTTTCCCTTTTACAAAAGCATTTACCAAAACATCGGGAGTTTCAGAAACCTGAAAACCTTTGGCCTGCATCTCTTTCGTAATGGCATCTTTCAGCCTGCGACGATTTAGGTCATTCAACGTTACCTTGTCAACCTCTTTGCTGAAATTAAACGTTTTGTATTTCGAGAAGTCAGCTTTCCGATCGTAGTCGGAACTCACTTTAATACTGGCGCAACCGGCCATTACAACTACCAGCATGACTGGTAAAATTGTTTTTAAAAAATTAATTTTCATAGCGGTAAAATTTAAATTATACATTATTTTTAATTGTAACTAACTAATTTATCGTTGTCTTCCATTTACTCTTTCTTTATTAGCATTTTGAGAAGATGCAGCTGGTGTGGAAGAATTGTTTTCACGCGCCTCTCTTCTATTTGATGATTGCGTATTGACCGCTCTGCTTTCGCGTTGTTGGGATCTGTCGGCTGCTCGTTCAGGCGCTGCAGATCTTTGCTGAGGCTGTGATGCCTCTCTTCTTTGCGGGGCAGATCTTTGTTGAGGCTGTGATGCCTCTCTTCTTTGCGGGGCAGATCTTTCATACTGTGAAGCATTTCGACCTGATTTGTTGCTATTTCCAGCATTGTCAGGTGCTTGCTGTTGGCGGGATCTTTCGGTATTGGCACCTCCCCGATTGGTGCTTGCAGGTGCTGATTCCCTGCGAATAGTACCATTACCCACTCCCGATCCTCTTCGGTTTATGGAGCCTTCAGATCTTCCTGGATTAACTGTATTATATTCTCTCCTATTTACTGTTCCAGCAGGTCTTTCATAACTTCTTTGTTCATTTCCACCCCTGTTAATTGATTCATTTCCACGACGGTTTACCGTGCCGCTTGTTCCGGCTCCCTGTCGTGCATTTGAATATTCGCCTTGTCTCGAAATCCCTGAATTACCTCTTTTCGTTGTTGCGGATTCCATTGAATTTGGCCGACGGACAATGTTATTGCCTCGCTGATGATCAATTCTTTCAAGATTGGAATTATTTACCCTTGGATTGTTGATTATATTTGATTCAATTGATCTATAGAATGTATGATGAGCAACCGGGCGATGCGAGTCCCGATAACGATTCACATAATGATTTTGGTAATAACTGTAGTAATTATACGATAAATGAGGGAATAAAGTCGGATGATTATACGTTTGCCAGTGCATAAAGTGATAGGATGGCAGTCCGACAAAAACAACATTCCCATAGTTATTTCTGTAAAATCCTGTGTGATAATAAACTGGACGAGGTCTCCAATAAGGATCTGAATACCAGTATGGATATCCAAACCAGTAAGGATAACTATTGACGACGCTTACCTCTACTAATGGCGCGGACGAACTTACATACCTTACTTCATTATTCTCTTTGGCAAATCTTTCAGATGCGCTGAGCATTTCGTTGTAAGCCTCAGGATCGTTCTGTATCTGATTCTTATAGGCATCTAAATCTTCCTTGTTTTGTTCTGCAAGCTCCTTCGAGATTCTGTTTAGATTACGTTGAGTCCATTGCGGATCTTCATAATATACTTCTCCCAGAAGAGTTGTAAAGTCTTTATCTTCAACAAGAATAGAAACGATCTCAGGATAAGCAAGCAACGTATTTACACTTTCGCGGGTATCGGAATTGTAGGGCTCGAGGTATGATTGAAATGCATCGTCTATTTCGATGTTTAGCTGGTCAATACGAAGAAGAACCTCATAATAACTCCGTGCATATTTTTTTGCTGTTTCATGAATATCTGCGGGATAATCCGAAACAATACGACTGACTTCCGAATTTGATGGTTTTCCATTTCTTACCAAATCGGAGATAAGGCTTGGATAACGAGCCATTTCGTAAAATGCGGCCTGGTCATCACGGCTGTAGTCGTCGATAATCGCCCGGAACTGATTTTTTGATCTGTTTTGTAATTCTTCAATTCTGTTCAGTACTTCCGGGGTTTGCGCAACCTGAAGAATATCTCGTTGAACGTTTTCGTCGTAACCTGCAATTGCGTCAACTGTAGTGCGATCCTCTTCAATCATTTGCATTAGCGCACTTTGATTTTCCGACTGAGCTTTCACATTGATTGAAAAGCTCATTGATATTGCTAAAAAGATAAACGACAGTATGTTATATTTGATATTTCTGTACTTTATAGAAGTTTTCATGACTTACAATTTTAGTTGTACACATTATCGCAAACAAAAATTCTGCCAGAAATGAATAAACACTGAAAGTTTATTTTTTATTTTAGATGTTTTAAAACCGTTTCATTTGTAAATGATTGAAATGAATTCTTTGAAAATAAGTTGAAAGTTAAAGTGACTACAAGAAACCTCAGAGCATTAATGGAATTGGTGAAACTTGGTGACATTCATTTTCCTAAATACGCATTAATCTAATTATTAGTGGATAACAATTGCCGCAAATTTTTCAGCGATATAATTCCGATATTTTTGTAATTTTGGCGGTTGTCCGAAAAATATCGATATTGGAACTCAAGGAACTGCTCAAATATTACACCACTCACCCCTCTGTAATCGGGTTGCGCGAAAAGATTGCCGAATCTGGTGCCGCAAAAATTTCACTCAAAGGATTGACAGGATCGTCTTCTGCCTTCGTATTAAAAGCTGCTTATCAGATAAATCCGTTTAGTACGATTGCAATTTTAAGCGATCGGGAAGAGGCTGCTTATTTTTATGATGATCTCAACGCATTGGGTCTCGAGGAAAACGTATTGTTTTTTCCGTCATCTTACCGCCGCAGTTTTGTCCACGAAAGAATTGAGAGCGAGAATATTATCTTCAGGACCGAGGTGCTCAATAAATTGGCACTTAACGAAACGGGTTATATGGTAATCACTTATCCGGAGGCAATCATGGAAAAAGTGATCTCTGGAACGGGACTAGCGAAAAATACACTTCACATTCGTAAAGGCGAAAAACTCTCCATCTCATTTATCAATGAAGTATTGTATGAGTATGGATTTGAACGGGTTGAATTTGTTTATGAACCCGGACAATATTCCCTTCGGGGATCGATCATTGATATTTTCTCGTTCTCGAACGAAGATCCGTACCGCATTGATTTCTTTGGTGATGAGGTCGATTCGATCAGAACTTTTGATATTGAAGACCAGATTTCGAAAGAGACATTGACCCGAATCTCAATTATTCCGAATATTCAGGAAGGGTTGCAAGACGAAAAACGGGTTTCTATCTTCGATTTTTTGGATAAAAAGATGGTGGTCGCTGCCAAAAGCTTTACCTATGTTGCGGGTCTGATTAAGCAATTGCACCAGGAAGCATCCGGAAAGTTTACCGATACCGAGATTGCCGATCTGGTTATCTCCGGCAAGGAATTCAAAAGCGGGATAACTGCTTTTACCTGTGTCGAATTTGGATTTGCTAACTATTTTAATCCGGCCGACGAATTTGTTTTCAATACATCGAAACAGCCTGTATTTGATAAAAACTTCGATTTGTTGGGTCAGAATCTAAAGTCGAACCGGCAAAAAGGATACCGAAATATTCTCTTGACCTCAAGTCCTAAACAGATCGAACGACTTCATGCCATTTTTGATGACAAGGGTGACCCTCAAAAGATCGATAGTCTGTTGTTTGCAATCAATGAAGGATTTATTGATCACGATCTTAAAATCTGCTGTTATACCGATCACCAGATTTTTGAGCGGTATCACCGGTTTAAGTTACGTTCGAAAAAATCGTCACGACAGGCAATTACGATCAAAGAGTTGAGTAAGTTGCATCCCGGAGATTTTGTCGTTCACATTGATCATGGTGTAGGGAAATTTGCCGGCCTTGTAAAGACGGAAGTGAATGGGAAAATTCAGGAGGCGATACGATTGACATACAGGGATAACGATTCGTTGCTGGTTAGTATTCACTCGTTACATCGCATTGCAAAATACAAAGGAAAAGAAGGGCAGGAGCCTACAATCAATAAGTTAGGAACTGCGGCATGGCAGAATCTAAAAACAAAAACCAAAAATAAGGTTAAGGATATTGCCCGTGAATTGATTGCCCTCTATGCCAAGCGAAAGATGGAGAACGGATTTGCTTTTTCGGCAGATTCGTACCTTCAGGAGGAGTTGGAGGCCAGTTTTATATATGAAGATACCCCTGATCAGTTAAAGGCCACTTATTCCATTAAGGAAGATATGGAGAAGCCAATGCCCATGGATCGTTTGGTTTGTGGTGATGTTGGATTTGGCAAGACCGAGGTGGCGATCCGCGCTGCATTCAAAGCTGTAACGGATAGCAAACAGGTGGCAGTGTTAGTTCCTACCACTATTCTGGCTTTACAGCATTATAAAACGTTTAAGGACAGGTTAAAAGATTTTCCATGCAATGTTCAATATATTAGTAGGTTGCGGAATTCGGGTGATGTAAAGAGTGTTCTGAAGGAATTGAGCGAAGGTAAAGTCGATATTATTATTGGTACCCACAAGCTGATTGGAAAGGATGTGAAATTCAAGGATCTCGGGTTGCTGATTATAGACGAAGAACAACACTTTGGGGTTTCAGTAAAAGAGAAATTGAAACAGTTGAAAGCGAATGTCGATACTTTGACACTGACAGCGACACCAATTCCGCGCACGCTGCAATTTTCGTTGATGGGTGCGCGTGATCTCTCTATCATTAATACGCCGCCACCGAATCGATATCCTATTAATACAGAGGTGAGTGTATTTAACGAAGAGATTATTCGTGATGCGATAAGTTACGAGATTGCCAGGGGCGGACAGGCATTCTTTATCAATAACAGGGTATCTAATATCTATGAAATTGAACTGATGATCAACAGACTTTGTCCCGGAGTAAGGACAGTTGTTGGTCATGGTCAAATGGAGGGCAATAAGCTTGAGAAGGTCATGTTCGATTTTGTGAACGGCGATTTTGATGTGCTTATTGCAACCACAATTATTGAATCGGGTTTGGATATCCCAAATACCAATACCATCATTATAAATAATGCCCAGAATTTTGGATTGAGTGAGCTTCACCAGTTGCGAGGTCGTGTTGGCAGGTCGAATAAAAAGGCATTCTGTTATTTATTGGCACCACCTTTAAATGCGATGTCAGCCGATGCCCGCCGACGTTTGCAGGCCATTGAAGAATTCTCCGAAATCGGTAGCGGATTTAGCATTGCAATGCAGGATCTCGATATCCGTGGTGCAGGAAATCTGCTGGGTGGCGAACAGAGTGGATTTATTGCAGACATCGGTTTTGAGGCATATCATCGGATATTGAACGAAGCGATGATGGAGCTGAAATCAGGTGAATTTCAGGATCTTTTTCAGGATGAAAATGCAGAGGCATCGGGCGCTTTTCTCGATCTGAGCTATGTAAACGACTGTAATATTGACACTGACCTTCAATTGTTATTTCCTGATGAATACATCTCGAGCGTTTCGGAACGGATGTTGCTTTACCGCGAACTGGATAATATGGAAAACGAAACGATGGTTCAACTGTTTGAAAAGGGACTCATCGACCGTTTTGGGCCTATTCCGGAAGCTTCACGCGAGCTGATTGATGTTGTCCGTTTAAGATGGATGGCCATTTCACTTAACATCGAACGGATCATTCTAAAAGAATCGAAGATGATTTGCTACATGCCTTCCGATCCCGCATCGAATTACTACCAAACGGTTCATTTTCAAAAACTGATGCAGTGGATTGTACAGAATCCTTCGAAGTGCCGCGTAAAGGAAGGAAAAGGAAAACTAAGTATCAATTTTACTGAAATCAAAACAATACGGAAGGCTGTTAATATGTTGACGGGTATTGCGGAAAGAATCATGAATAGTTAGAGTTCGTCTTCAAACCCGGCGGGTTTGCGTGTTTATAGAAATACAACGGTTCGCGAATCGTACGACCCCGCCGGGGTCGAATATTGTTTGGCACAATCGTTTTTCTATAAACATGCGATGCCTTTGGCATCATTAATCGCCTTGTTCAGCATTTTTCAAACCCGGCAGGTTTGCATGTTTATAGAAATGCAACGTTTCGCGAATTGTCCGACCCCGCTGGGGTCGTATATTCCCTTGATTCGGCTTTTCAATAAACATTTGATCCCTCCCGCATCAAAAACTAATATTGTACAATTTTTACAAAATAATTTTCCTCTTTGATTATTGTGTCAATATTGCTGATCAGGAATTGTTTTCTGCGACAAATTGTCTGATAATCAGGATTGGCAAGCATTTTGAGCGATTGGATGTGATAATCTCTGTTTCTGAAAAACAGGTGTGGTTATCGTTTGAAAAGAAACTTAAAAAATCGAATATATGAATTTTGACAACTTCACAATTAAAGCACAGGAGGCCGTAAATCAGGCAGTTAAAATTGCCGAGGGGAATAATCAACAGGCCATTGAAACTGGTCACCTCCTGAAAGGGTTGATGGTTAATGCAGAGAGTGTAACCGGTTTCCTGTTAAAGAAATTGGGTGTTAATATTTTGATATTCAATGCAGCACTGGATAAGATTATTGTGAGTTATCCTAAAGTTACAGGTGGGGAATCATACCTGTCCTCAGCCGCCAATTCGGCAGTGCAAAAAGCAGTTTCTATTTCGCAGAAAATGGGTGACCAATATGTTTCGGTCGAACATTTGTTACTTGGACTTCTGGACGGAAGTGATTCAGTTAGCCGTTTGATGAAGGATAGCGGCATCAGTCACAAGGAATTGGAGGAAGCTATAAAAGCGTTGCGCAAGGGGTCGAAGGTGGATAGCCAGACGGCAGAAGACACCTTTAACTCGCTGAATAGATTTGCAGTAAACCTGAATGAGCGGGCCAAGTTAGGAAAGCTGGATCCTGTGATCGGACGCGACGAAGAGATTCGTCGGGTCTTGCAGATTTTGTCACGACGCACTAAAAATAACCCGATCCTGATCGGAGAACCCGGAACTGGAAAAACTGCAATTGTTGAAGGTTTGGCCCAAAGGATTGTCAGGGGTGATGTTCCTGAAAATTTGAAAGACAAACAGGTTTTCTCGCTCGATATGGGTGCGCTGATTGCCGGTGCAAAATATAAAGGTGAGTTCGAAGAACGTTTGAAAGCTGTTATTAATGAGGTGATTCAGGCGGAAGGGAATGTGATTCTTTTTATTGATGAGATTCATACGCTGGTTGGTGCCGGCAAAGGCGAGGGTGCGATGGATGCTGCCAATATTCTGAAACCAGCTTTGGCTCGTGGCGAACTGCGGGCTGTCGGAGCAACAACTTTGAGTGAGTATCAAAAATATTTCGAGAAAGATAAAGCGTTGGAACGTCGGTTCCAATTGGTAATGGTTGATGAACCAACCACATTAGATGCCATTTCAATTCTTCGTGGCTTGAAGGAACGGTATGAAAATCACCACAAAGTGAGGATCAGAGATGAAGCAATTATTGCAGCCGTTGAGCTTTCGCAGCGCTATATCACCGATCGTTTTCTTCCCGATAAGGCAATTGACCTGATGGATGAAGCTGCGGCAAAACTCAGGATGGAGATGGATTCGCTCCCGGAAGGGCTCGATGAGATTGACAGGAAACTTACCCAGCTTGAGATTGAACGCGCCGCTATTCAACGTGAAAATGATACCTCTAAGCTTGACAAACTCGAAGAAGAGATTGCCAATTTAAAGGCCGATCAAACGAAATACAGGGCATCGTGGCAGGCAGAAAAAGGGGCGATCGAAGCCGTTCAAAACGAAAAGTTATTGATCGAGGATCTGAAGTTGCAGGCTGATCAGGCTGAACGTCAGGGCGAATACGGGCGAGTTGCTGAAATTCGCTATGGAAAGATAAAGGAAGCCGAAGCTGAGATTGCCCGGTTACAGAAGGAACTGATAGCGTTGCAGGCTGGTAAATCACTGATTAAAGAAGAGGTCGACAGTGAAGATATTGCTGCCGTGGTCGCCCGCTGGACGGGTATTCCTGTTCAAAAAATGCTTCAGAGTGAACGCGAAAAACTGCTTCATCTTGAAGATGAATTGCATTTACGTGTTATTGGACAGGATGAGGCGATTGCAGCGGTTTCGGATGCCGTACGGCGTTCGCGTGCCGGTTTGCAGGATGACAAACGACCAATCGGATCGTTTATCTTTTTGGGAACCACAGGCGTTGGAAAGACTGAACTTGCGAAGGCTTTGGCTGAATACTTGTTCGACGACGAAAATATGCTGACACGTATCGATATGTCGGAATACCAGGAGAAATTTTCTGTTACGCGGTTAATAGGGTCGCCTCCGGGATATGTAGGATATGAGGAAGGCGGACAATTGACCGAAGCTGTCAGGCGGAAACCTTATTCTGTCGTTTTGTTTGATGAAATCGAAAAAGCACATCCTGATATTTTCAACGTTTTGCTTCAGGTTCTTGATGATGGACGGCTTACCGATAACAAAGGACGGACCGTCAATTTCAAAAATACCATCATCATCATGACTTCGAATATTGGTTTTCAAATCATTCGCGAACGGTTTTCCCATCTCACGGAAGTGAATCGGGCAAAAGTGGTGGAAGATTTGCGGACAGAACTGTTCGAATTGCTCAAACAAACAATCCGACCCGAATTTTTGAACCGGATCGACGACGTTATCATGTTTACGCCATTAACCAG
>JAAFHB010000360.1 GCA_010906965.1 Mariniphaga sp.
TTATTTGATCGTAATATAATCAGATTTGGGATTTGTAAATCTTCAATCAATTTAAACTGGACTAAGAATTTTGGACATTTCAAGGAATTGCTCAAATTGAGCCGGATGGATTCTTGTCAATGGGCGAATGTCTGGTTTTTGCAAGGCAGAAGCAGAAAGGCAGTAGGGAGAAGTAAAAAGCTGACCGAGCACGAAGTGCCGGGAGGTGATGCACCAAAGGTTGTCATCCGTATCACCGGACGGCCCTTGAATTTTCCGGCAGGCGATCATTAACTTTGCTCGAAAATTTGAGTGTAACAGCAAACTTTCTCTGAATTCTGACTTGTGTTATTATTCATTATTACGTTCAGATATGAATCTAAAAAATTCACAGAATGTGAATCAATTTCAGAAAGGAATAACAATTTTGGTATCTTTGATCAATTCACAGATCAATAAGTTTTCTTTTTTTGCTTTAATAAAGTAAATTTGCAGAAAGAATTAAGAAGTCCAATGAGCCAATTTAATTACATTAAGGATATTGCAAAGTTTGGTCTCGAAAATGACCAACAGAAACTTTTGTCCGTATTAAATGAACTCATTGAATACTCGAAGAAGACTAAAAAGGTCAATTTTGCATTACAGCTACAATCCATCTTAAAAGAGGCTATTCGACATCAGCAAACCACAGGTCTCACAAAAGTTGGTTCTGATGTTCATTTTCAAAGGATCGAAGACAAGGATTATAATGAATTCATCATTGAAAAACTTACTTCCGATTATTCGTTTGAGAATTTGGTTTGCGAGGAGTCAGTAAAAAATGAGTTAAATTACTTTATTCAGGAACACAGGTCTTCGGAAATCTTAAACAAATTTGAACTGCCCATTGCCAACAAAGTTTTGTTACATGGTCCATCAGGATGTGGTAAAACATTGGCCTCCTATGTTATTGCAGGCGAATTAGAGAAAATGATGGTTGTCATCAATCTGGGGGCCATCGTCTCATCTAAGCTGGGAGAAACAAGCAAAAATCTTTCGAAGGTTTTTAAACGTGCAGCCAGTGAGGATTTGATCATCTTTTTTGATGAATTTGATTCTCTGGGAAAAGTGCGGGATTATAGTCAGGATCATGGAGAAATGAAGCGTATTGTAAATACGATACTTCAGCTTTTTGATTATCTGCCACAATCAAGTATAGTAATTGCAGCTACCAATCAGGTTAATATGATTGATGAGGCCTTGCTTCGTCGTTTTGACATGAGCTTTAAATTTGAATTACCCACCGAAAACAGGATCAAAGAATTGATAGATTTAACGCTTAAGAATGGGAGATTTAGTTTTGACAAACCCAAATCGGTTCGTGGAATAATTATAGAATCAATTGGACTATCGTATTATACCATTCAGAAAACATTGATTACAGCCATAAAAAGAAGTTTATTTGATTTACCAAAAGACAGTCATCCAAGTACTGCAAAAATCAATACTGCGATTTGGAAGGAATTAATCCTCAAAGAGAAGAGTTCATTTTCACTCTCCAAATCAGTTTAAGCTTCGTTATCCAGTATTGCTTCCAAATCAGCGATATTTTCCAAATTATTTATTGCTTCCAATTCGGAATAGAGATTCCCTGATAATTCACCTTTATTGGGTAGTTCACTAAGGGCTATTACTAATGAGAAAGGGTTTTCTTTATTCAGTTCTGATTTTTGATTTTGGTTTAAAAGTTTATGTAACTTACAATTTACCGCGAGCCTTAATACAAATTGTTCGCGAGCCAATATTGTCTTACTGAGACGGAATGTAATTTTCTGACAGTTACTCAAAATCTTTGTTCCAAAGTAATAATCCTCTGACCAACTTATTCCTGCATTCAATTTGATGTATCCACCTTTTTGATTATTAATCTCCTTGTTATTGAAGAATCCAAAAGCAATACAAACCGGACAATAAGCAATATGGGACTCTTGTACAGGCTTGAATTTATAACAAATCGTTGCAGATATTTCGATAACTGAACCTGTTTTTGTCAAGTTCTGAAGATATTCAGGAATGTGTAATTGATATGTTTGAATTTGACCTGGCGTAATGGTATCCTCCAACAACAGCGTCGCAGAATTATCGTTAGAGAAAATTGCCTTTTCAGTATCCGGGATTCCTTTACCAATTAGCCTTTTAGAATTGATCCCAATATCTTTAAATACATTCCTAAATTTAGGCTCAAAAGCCGAATTGATAATTAATGCCTTAACCGATTGCATATTATTGCCTAATGTTGGATAAGTTCGTATTATCCTTGCCGCGAGATTTGCCATCAGGGGAGCAGATAAACTTGTTCCGCAGTCACGATCATAAAATAAACCTTGCCGGGTACTTAATACTTTGATTCCTGTATGTTCTGATGATATTGATTGATCAACATCTCCACCGGGACATGCAATATCAGGCTTTGATAAATGCTTTGATATCCTTTTGGAATTCTTAATGATGTCATTGAATGCAAAATTAAATTTCCGGGTATAAGAAGCCGGGAAATTGATGTCGGGAGATAAGACGTAAACTCCGTTGTTTTCAAAATTATCAGAAACGGCTCCTATCACAATATTATTCATGCTGTCGGCCGGAGAACAGATATTCCGTTTTGAATCAGTGAAGTGTAGCGGATAATTTATTGGTCTGGGATTTAATAATCCCTCTGTTAATTCTGTATTGTTACCAGCTGCAATAAAAATCAAAACATCCAAATCATAAGCTAATCTGTCGAGCGTATAGGCATACTCCGAGATTCTGGCATTATTCTTTAGTGGTTGATCAAAAATGATGGTTAGTGTGAAAATTTTGCAATTGTATTTGGAATATGCATTTCTGATCGCATCTTCAACCTCCGATATTTTAACCGGACCACTTTGACCATTCATCGCTTTAATGGACAGCAACTTGGCATCGGATTCAAATTGCCCGATATGGTTAGGAATTAACCTGGTTCCTAAAGCAGCTAGTAGGGCAACAGCCGAACCATGATTAGCCTCATCGAGTACTGGAGAGGTATTGGTCAGGTCGAATTCATTACCCCGGTTTATAATAATCGGCGCCAGTGGCGTATTATTATCTATTCCTGTATCAATGATACCAATTATGGGCAATTCATCCTCGGAATTTGAAATGGTGAAGCCATATTCCCTTATAGGAGTATTAAAAACTGAAGGGCGGATAATCCCGGCAGAGTATGAATTGACTGAGTGGATAATATCGAAATTATCAATTATTTCCGTTAGAATCCCGGCAGGTATTTCAATCAATTCAATTTGCTCATTATTTTCGTAATTGTGATATTCAACTCCCAATTGATCAAGGTATGCCAACAATCTTTTCTCAATTGGTTGGGTATAATTCGTGAAAAGTTCAGGGTTTTTAAGCATGTTAAGAATTACATAGCTTTTCAACTCTGGATATTCAATTATTCTTTCTGTGGACAAAAAATAAAACTCTTTGATAAAAAGAATATGTTTGTCGAATGGTGGATTTTCAGTTGGCCCGGAATAATTGATAAACTGATTAATTTGGTTTATGAAAAATTGGAAAAGCTCATTATCAGTAATTGCAAAGATTACAATTCCATTGAAATTTTTAAATGTAACAGGGGCTAATCCAAATCTGGCACGATAAAAGTTTTCAAATTTCCCGGAATTGAAAGCATCGAAAAAATGGATTTCAATATACTCGAGATGTGCTGGAATATTTATTGACGGATTTCTGTTTTGAATCCTTACCCGCTGATCTGAAAAGAAGGTTTCTCTGCAATTTCTGAAAACCTCTTTCATAGGTGCATAGTTCTTTTCTTCTTCAGGATCATCGGGAGTACCCATAAACCGGGATGATTGTTGATAACGGACTTTGCCTTCAACAGGATTCCGAAAAAAGAGATGTGGTTTTGGACTCATTTAGTTAGTGGTATTACTATATGCTTTTAGTTGTTTGGATATCAATCATTTTAACAAAAATAAGTTATCTCATGATTCTTCGCTGTAATAGATCTTGTAAAACTTCCTTCCATTTTCATCAACGCCATGCTCAATTAATTCACTGTTACCATGAACGCAGAATAAAGCAACGAAATTTTTCTAAATAAGTCATTGTAACTACTCAGGTCGATTCGTTTAATTTGGTCAATAGATGATCAACAGATATAACAGTTCTGTCGCTGGATAAGTCTCAGTAATATATTGCTA
>JAAFHB010000361.1 GCA_010906965.1 Mariniphaga sp.
TTCCCAATTAAAATATTATTGCATAAAAAAAACCAGCTGTCAGGCTGGTTTTTTTTATGCAATAATATTTTAAAACTATGCCAATTTTCACACTTATACGATTGAAAGATTTGGCTCTATGACGGATCGTGTGGGTAAATTTTGCGACTGCTTTCAAATGGTTTATACAATCGGCTGCTGGCTTTTGGCAACTATCATGATAGTGCTAACTATTTGACCCGAATCTTTTAAAAATTAATATGACACCTGATTTTTTTAGTAAGTGAGTCTGCTCCCGCCGTATCGGGACCAGTCGCTAATAGCCGGCTGCAATCATTACAAAACCCAATAACCCATACCAAACGTCATAGAACCAAAGATACACACCTCAACGCTTTCAATTATCAGCAATAAACGGAGTTATAATATGAATGCCAAAGCAAAATATAAACAAGCGTAAAGTATAAAGATAAGAATCAATTATCTGTATTTCAATTTGATGTTGTTTTAAATTCAGTTTTGCAATACCTGATCCCTTCAGCATCGTACCGTTTAATCTGTTCGAGCATTCGCTTTTTGAACCATGGATAGTTTCGGCTTGCTTTGGTCGACCATAACACTTCTGACAAAGCAGCAGCACGCGGAAAAATCATATATTCAACGTATTCGGGTGTTTTCATGTATTGAGTCCAGACGTTTGCCTGAGCGCCAATAATATACCTGGCTTCCTGTCTTGGCAGGTCTTGGGGAACCGGCTCGAAATTATATACCTGTTCGAGGGTTAAAAGTCCGCCTACTGCCAATGGCTCGCCTTTAGGGTTTGTCTGATACTGGTCGAAATTGCAAAATTTAGCGGGTGACATTATAGTTTGACGTTTTCGCTGAATGGCAGCAATTCCTTCTTTCTGACCGCGCCATGACATCACGACTGCTTTGGTCAGGAGCGTGTCTTTCACAATATCGTCCCAACCCACCATATCCCGTCCAAGCGAATCAAGCGTTTTGCTGATTCGACGAACAAAATAGTTCTGTAGTTCGTGGGTGGTGCCCATGCTGTCTGTTTTCATCTTAAGCTGACACTGCGTGCATTTTTCCCATCGTGTTTCGGCGCATTCGGTTCCGCCGATATGAAAGTACTTACCCGGAAACAGTGTCGTCATTTCTGCGATCACATCCTTCATAAAGGTATACGTTCCTTCCTTACCCGGACAATATACATCGCTGAAGGTGCCCCATCTGGTGGCAACTTCATATGGAACGCCTGTGCATCCTAATTCAGGATAGGCGGCAAGCGCAGCCAATGCATGACCGGGCATTTCGATTCCGGGAACAACTGTAATGTAACGTTGGGAAGCATACGCCACTATTTCCCTGACATCATTTTGAGAATAGAATCCGCCACTAGGGATTGTATCGATTCCTGTGGGATTATTGATATGCCCGAGCATCGTTGTTTTTCTTACTGAACCTACGTCAGTCAGTCTGGGGTATTTTTTAATTTCAATGCGCCAGCCCTGATCGTCAGCCAGGTGCCAGTGAAACGTATTGAATTTGTGCATCGACATGTAATCGAGGTACTTCAGGATAAATTCTTTGGGCATAAAATGCCGGCTAACATCCAGATGAAGGCCCCGCCACGAAAAGCGCGGGGAATCTTTAATTTCAACTCCCGGCAGGATAATCGCTGCATCCTGCTTCGGTGTCGATGGCATTAGCTGAATTAAAGTCTGCACACCATAGAAAAGTCCATTGGGAGCTGCCGCTTCAATCATTACACCATCCGAAGCTACCATAAGATGATAATCTTCTTTCCCAAGTTTCAGATTTTCATCAAGTTTCAGAAAAACAGAACCTTTATCTTCTTTTTCGGAAGTCGTTACCGAATTGGTGATTCCATAGTATTTTTCGGTATGACGTGTCAGAAATGATGCTATTTGTCGCATCTGCTCAGTATCGTTGCTAATTCCGATTTTTGTGGAAGATGTAAGCGCAAATAAACCTTCCTGATCGGTTACTTCTGACGGTAAAGGAATAATTCTTACAACAGGGCGCGGAAGTGGTTCTTTGCATGAAAACAGGATCGAGACGATCCCTATGGTGAAAAGTAATCGGCGAAAATTCATTTAATGGTTGATTTATGTTTCCCGGATGGCAAAAGTACAAAAATCTTATTTGGATGTAAGATTAATCTTTCTTTGTGAAGTTGAAAGTTTAGGTCGATTTCCGGAAAAAAGAATTAGTGCGTTTAATACAAAACCTGTAATTATTAATAGATTACCAAACATGTTTTCCCCGTTAAGCGCAATTATTTTCCCCGTCAGGGCAATCACTCCTCCAGCGATCATGGCTGTTCCACTTCTGATTTTACTTGCTCTAAAGCCCAAAAGTCCGGTTGCCGTTGGAACAATAAATGCTCCGGAGAAAATTGTCAATGCGATTAGCAGCGATTGAATAATGGACTGAACATTTAGCGCGAGAATTATGCTTAATATTCCAATAATCAGCATTATGACTTTGGTATTTCGAAGTGAATTCTGCTGTTCAAGTCCTTTCGAAACAGGATCGCTGATGATGGTTGCAGAAGTGAGTAAAGCGGTTGAGGCAGAGGACATCACAGCCGAAAGAAGCGCAGCTATCAATAATCCGACACCCCACTCTGGCAAAGTACTAACCATTACAGGTATTAGGGCAGAACCTTTTTGCAGATGAAGCCCGGGGAACTTATAGGCAGCAAATACTCCAAGGAAGGTAATGCATAATGAGAAGGGGATTAAAACGATGGCACTTATTAAAACGCTTTTTCTGGCGATATACTCATTTTCAGCACAAAATATTCGTGAATAGATATCAGGGCCTACTACAAAAGTTGTAGAATAGGTCAACAACAGAACGACCAGATCGAAAGCGCGAAACCCTTCGTTGAATGGAAATTTAAGAGAAGTCATTGCCATTGGAGAAACTGGTTCCGAAAAGAGGATGTAAAGAGCGGTTATTAAAACACCTGCCAGAATGATGGCCGTTTGATAAAGATCTGTTTTTAAGACAGATATTTGTCCTCCAATCACTGTGTAGAATATAAAGACAGCGCCCGAGCCCCATACTCCGATCGAATAATCTAACCCGGTAAAACCGTTAAGAATCTTGGCGGCACCTATAATTTGAGCAGCAATAATACCAATCCACGCAAACGAGATGATAAATGAGGAGATCATTTTTGCTTCAATTCCGTAAAAATCACCAATCATTTGGGGAAGTGTATATTTTCCCTGCCGCCGAACTACCATTGAAAAAGGGACCAGTAGAAAGAGACCAGCCGAAGCGCATAGAAGTAACCATGACGCAGCCCATCCTTGCGTAAGTGCAAGATCAGCTGTACCGAGAATTGCAGAACTTCCTAAAATTGTTGCCAAAAGTGATCCCGTGATCTGCCATAGATTTCCGCGCTTTCCGGCAACGTAATAATCACCTTCTGACCTGATTTTCCTTGCAGAGAAAATCCCGATCAAAATCATTAAAGCAATGTAAATTGTTATAGATAAATATATTACCACAGGAATCTAAAATTAGTCTGAAAGTTCAACAGGCTTTTCTGATGTTTCAACAGGTACCTGCTCGCGCCTGAAAGGAGGGAAGAAAACCCAATATAAGCCTCCAATGGAGATGATAGCAGTAATAATGTACGTCATAAGGCTCAACGCAATACACAATTCAATGTTAAGTGCAAGCGTTTTTGCGCTAACAAGAAAAACCATTTCGCGCATTCCAATTCCACCAATGGTGATAGGAACCGCAGTTGCGATCGAAGAAACAAAGAAGAGAAAGAGGTAGTCGAACACATCGGTGGTTTGATGAAAAGCATAAAGGATAAACAATGCAGAAATTAATTGCATTATTTGTACGGCAAGTGACCACAAGAATAGCCCGGCATGGATTTTCAGAAAGCTTTTAAACAAAAACTTAAGGACGAAGAAATAAAGCGCATAAACTGCTGGTATTCCAATCCATGCCCAGTTGCCATACGGAATTTGGAGTCCAGAAAGGTAGTATGTAACAACTGTAATAATTCCGATTGCCACGAGTCCCGAAATCCGGTTCACGAGCATGGCACCAATATTTTTTTTGATTCCGTTTTTCCGGTATCTATGTACAAGATAAACTTTATATCCATCACCTCCAACTCCTCCAGGCAGGAATAAATTATAAAACATACCAAGCCATA
>JAAFHB010000038.1 GCA_010906965.1 Mariniphaga sp.
AGCCTTTTTATTGCCGTTCCGAAAAAGCCCCTTGCGATGTTGTATTCCCCATTTTTGAGATGAATACTTCCGACAGCAACATTGGTCCGGATATCATTTGGATCGCGTTTTAATGCTTCGCCAAAGTAATCCATTGCATTCAGGGTCGGGTTATAAAACTGAAGTATCCGGCTGCCTGCCAGGTATAATTCTTCAATGGTTTGCATATCTTTTGCCGGAACTGGTTTCTTTACCTCATCCGGAAGTTTGACGGCAACCTTTTTCTCAACTGGCTGGTACGAAACCAATACTTCGTTGTTATCCAAATTGATCATTTCGGTAGATAGATCGGTCAGTTCAAAAGTTCCGTCAATTTTAACTAAAGTTGTGAAAGCATTTTCCGGTGAAATTTCTACTGATTTCTCAAAAACGACGACATCTTTTCTTTTCAGTATCATCTTTGCCTTGCTCACTTTTTGAGTCGAATAATATCCCAGGAAGACGTTGTTACCGTCCCGTTTTTCGAGGTTTACCGCACCGTTGAGGTTCGCATTTTTGAATCCCTGTATATCTTTTACCGGATACCAGTATTGCTTAAATGATTTCACTTCATATGGTTTAATCCAGCTGTAATCGGGCTGATTATCGGAAAATGCACCAACCATGATTTCAACATACGGACCGTCATTTTCAGTCAGCCGGCCCTCGGTTGCCTGGCCACGTTCGCCTGAACCCCATTCCCAAAGCTTGGCTCCTTTTACCACGTTGTGATCGCCAATATGCACCGTACCAGTCTCTTTTCCATGATCATAAGCCCCCATGAAATCTTCCTTCAGATCATAGGCAAAGTAAGAATTCTGATTGATTGAGTTTTTCCAGTAACTTAGGTCAACGCCCTTTGTAAAGTCTTCGCCATTGTACATCTCTGTGGAAACCGGCCAATTGGAGAAGCTGTTTTTGGCATGATAAGTCACCTTGTTCACGCTTGGTGGAAAGATCACCTGATAATCCTTGTTGGTATGAGCCGCCACGTTTGCCCAGTATAAAAAGGTATTGGTAGTTGGAGTTGGGTTGTGGATCTTCACCTCGGTCATGTAATATGATTTACCGGGGAACGCAGTAATTCCGATTGTCCATCGCATCCGGTGGCGTGGTTCAGTCTCCCCAATCCAGATGGTTTTACTGCCATCTTTATTCTCTGCAAGGTCATAGTCGACCGGAAGCATTGTTGAGGCCCTGTGGTGATGAATGACACACCATTCAATACCTCCTGAAACCCATGCTCCGGTCATCCCGATATTGGACGGTTTGACAACATTATTTTTGTAAATGAAATTATATCCGTTGGTTTTATCGGTGCCGTAATAGAGTTTTCCACCGATTTCGGGCGTAACACACAATTTAATATATTCGTTTTCCAGAATGATTGCTTTCCATGCATGATCTTCCTTCTCGTTCGATATTACATCGTTCAACGCATACGGATAGATTATTTTTGAAGCGCCCTGGTACGATTCTCCTTTAAAAAACATTGGGTTTTTATCGGGCGGACTCACTTTATACGTTGGTAAAGTCCACAATTGCTCAGATACTTTTACCTGTCCGGTCAGGGTTTCAGGTTGCAAAAAAAAGAATGATATTAAGCACGCAAAGAGTGGAAAAAAGCTGAGATTTACAGTATTCATTTTGGTAAGTATTAGTTGTATTAGCAGATGTAAAATTATAAAAACAAATCACAGTTTCCCTTTCAATCAATCTGAAAAACCATTTTTCTGATGAAAAAGTATTAAATATTTCAAACTATGTCAATGACAGAAATATTCTTGTCCGGCAGCCTTTCAGATTAAGTAGTGACTAATACAACTAATATCCGGAATAAAATCTGTGTTTGAATCCTATTCGGGTTCCTATAAACCTGTCGGGCTATTTTAGAAGAGGTCCGTTTTTTCAGTTACAATGACAAGTTTTTGCGTTACAATGGTAAGTTTACCTGTTACAATGGCAAGTTTACCCGTTACAATGACAAGTTTTGGCGTTACAATGGCTGCTGAAACGAATCGGCGTGCAATTTGACCGTTACAATGGAGAATGCACAGAGATCCCATGAGGGATTTGATAGGGGTAGAATACAGTTTGGATTGCAGAATTCCATCCCGGACAGAATGGTCCATTTGTTTGTTGTCATTGAACCCGTAAGCGTTTATTGGCCTCGCAGAACCTCATTTCATCCCCTTTTGTGGTATTTTACGATGCTCGTTTCAGATGACACGTTGATTTCTTACATTTGTCTTTATTCTGATTTGACCATAGCGAAAGATATTAAAACTAAAGCGAGACAACATGAACCGAAATTTTATTGAGCCATTGATTTTATTGTTCTTCTTTTCAATCCAGATTTCATTTTCACAGACGAATGCAGGGATTAAAGTAAAACAGCCGGTACAAAAGGAAGGTAAATGGATTCCAATCTTTAACGGGAAAAACCTTGATGGCTGGACTCCAAAAGTTACAGGTTACAAGGTGGGTGAAAATCCATTAGATGGCTTTCGCGTTGAAAACGGGATCTTAAAAGTTGATTACAGCAAGTTTGTCCGGTTTAACGGGCGATTCGGCCACCTGTTTTATAAAGATAAACTCTCTTCTTATATTCTTCGGGTCGAATATCGGTTCCATGGTGAGTTGCTGCCTGATGCTCCCGGTTATTGCTACCGGAATTCGGGTGTGATGATCCATTCGCAGTCCGCCGAAAGCCAGGATATTCTGCAGAACTGGCCGGTTTCACTCGAAGCACAGCTCCTTGGAAGTACTCCAAAGTTGAAGCAATTGACGGCCAATATTTGTACGCCAGGTACTACGGTGTTTTACAATGGCGCATTTACGGAAGAACATTGCATCAGCTCGACTTCAAAAAATTATTACGATGGGGAATGGGTGACACTGGATATCATCGTTCATGGCGGTAAATCGGTTTATCATGTCATTGATGGTGATACTGTTCTGGCCTATACAAAACCACAGATCGGAGGTATGTTACTTCCGGAGAATTATCCGGTTCCTTCCGGAACATCACTTGAAGATGGCTATATTGCGCTTCAGGCGGAAGGGACTCCCATTGATTTCAGAAAAGTGGAGTTGAAAATTCTGAATGAGAATAACCACGTCACAACACCCATAAAACAGGCCGGACCAACAAATATAACTTCAGCAAAAACTACCAAGGTCGTCGATAGCTTTGATTCGTATGCCAATACTGAGGAACTTTTAAAGGCCTGGTACCATCCCGGGCACGGGGGGCAAATGATCTGCAGTCTCGAACCGAAGATCAAAGGAGCCGGAAAGTATGGTTTAAAATGTGCGTATGTGACGGGAAAATCGGATGATCTGTTTTACAGTCCGGTTTGCCGTATTGCGAAATGTGATCTGTCCGGTTGCAATGGTGTTCAGTTCTGGCTGAAGCCTGACGGCTCGGGACGGGAATTTACGATTGAATTTAACATCGCCGACAAAGAAGGCAAAAACATTCACGATCTGTGGAATTATAAATACATTCCCGAAAAAGGTGATGCGATGGCACGTTGGGTTAATATTCCGTTTTCCAGCCTGGTTCGCAACACAAAATCTTCCGATTCTCCCGATGTGAAGATGGTTTTTAAACCTGAAGCGATCATTGAAACAGCCATTTATATTGGCGGAAAGAATGATGCACCAGGCAAAGGGGTCTACTATTTTGATGAGATTGTGGGGGCAAAAATTCAATATTAAATCAGTAACCTACTTTTGTATATTATGAATTTATCAACGTAATATTGTTTTTTGACGATTGTAAAACAACAATTTATTGACTATTTTTACTAACTTATAATGATTTAAAAATTCTAATTATGGTTGATTACAGAAAGATTATCACAATCCAGGCAGGAAAAAGAGGCGGAAAACCATGTATTCGTGGTATGAGGATTACTGTTTACGATATTCTTTCATGGATGTCTTTGGGAATGTCGCCAAATGAAATTGTTGAAGAGTATCCTGAATTACAGGCTGAAGATATTTATGCTGCGTTAAGTTTTGCAGCTGACAGAGAACGAAGCATTTATCAAGTGGCTGTATGAAATTGCTCTTTGATCAAAATATCTCATATCGGATTTTAAAAAAGATATCTGAAGCTTATTCAGATTCAAGCCATGTAAAATTAGAAGGTTTGAAAAATGCTTCAGATTCCGAAATATGGGAATATGCTAATCTTCATCAATTTACTATTGTCACTTAGGATTCAGATTTTAATGACATTTTTCTTTTAAAGGGATTTCCACCAAAAATTTTATGGTTTCGGACCGGCAATCTTCGGACAGATGATTTTGCCAATATTCTGAAAAATCAGCAAAACGATATACTAGATTTTGAAGAGAATAATGAATTAGGTTGTCTTGAATTTTCACGGATAAATATTTAGGCAGACAGGGAAATGAATAAAAATGAAATCATTTATTTATTTGTTATTGTTTATTTTTGTCGTGTCAATTTCTCATTCTAAAAACATAGCATCCCGATCCAACCTTACAAAAACAGTTGCCATCAGCTGTTTTTAAGACGGTTGTTTTCCTGCCATTTTCTGTTACCGATCCTTCCTGGTTTGTTGGCAGATAAATGGTTGCGGATGTATTTGAAGGTATTTCTATCTTCATTTCCAATACATTCAGCTCCTTTTTCCAGTCACTTCTGATCAGTCCATAGACAGATTGATAACTTGATTTTACCCATGTAATATCGCCGACAATTTCGGGTCGGATGACGATGTTATTAAATGCGACACCGGTTTCCTCCTGTTTTATTCCGCCAAGTCCCGTGTAAAACCACTCCATAATATGGCCAAGCATCAAATGGTTATTCGAAACCTCCTCAAGTGCGGGCCAAGATTCCGTTAAGGCTGTGGCACCTTTCTTTAATTGAAAACCATATCCGGGCACATCATCACGGAAGTTCATATCGAAGAGTAACTGCGAACCGCCGCCTTCCTCCAACGCTTTCACCAGGAAGTGGAATCCGATATCGCCGGCGGTCAGTTTCTTTCCGGAAACGGAGATTGAATCGACCATGTTATTAAAAACCGTTTTCCGGTCATTTTCGTTTACAAGGCCAACACAAAGCGGCATTGACATTGCGGTCTGACTTCCGGTAGCGTATACTTTGGTTTCACTATTAAAGAATTTGGTATTGAAAGCTTTCTTTACTTCTTCGGCAAGAGTGGTCATCTTTATGGCATCATCCTTATTATTCGTTAGATTCATCATTTTTGAAAGTAACAGAATATCGTAATAATAGATCGCTGTGGCTGTCAATGCTTTTGGCGTCAACTGAGCTTCACCAGGCGTATTCGGGCCATAATCAAACCAATCACCAAGTCCATGAGAGAGGATGTGATTATCCGCTTTTGTTCCAAGATAAGCAACATATTTCTTCATCATCGGCATCGCTTCTTCGACAACCGACTGATCGCCATACCATTGCCAGATCATCCATGGAAGGATCACACCAGCGCTTCCCCATTCCGGTGAATCGCGAAACCCTGCATCAAACGGAACATATTCAGGGGCAATATCTGGAATTAATCCTTCAGGCGTTTGCGCATCCATCATGTCCCTTATGGCCTTTTTGTACAACGGATAGAGGTTGTAATTATAATGCATTGAAGCTCCCATCAAATAGGTTTGTTCGAGCCAGCCAAGCTTTTCGCGATGGGGACAGTCGGTGGTGACGCTTTGCAGATTGCTGCGTATTGCCCAGTCAATTAGGGTGTAAATCTGATTAAAAAGTTGGTTTGAACATTCGAATTCTCCGGTTTTGGGGGCTGAATTGGATGTGTGAAGCAATTGCAAATCCAGGATTTTAGGAGTTTCAGCATTTGGCTTTTCTGATTCAGGTGCAGCGCCTTCAACCTTTACATACCTGAATCCGTAATAGGTGAATTTTGGTCTCCAAATTTCTACACCTTCACCTTTAAGTGTGTAGGAAAAATAATAGGGGCCTCCAGAAGCATTCTGATTGATTTTTTTGTCCATAGTAATTAACTCTCCCGGTGTCATCTTAATCACGGAACCCTTTTTCCCGCTGACCCTCAGTTCTATGATTCCAGAACAGTTCTGTCCAAAATCGTAAAGGTATTTTCCGGGCTCAATTAACTCAGCTTTCTTCACTTTGATCACTTCCCGGATCGTTACAGGGAAGTCAGTTTCAGCCGATAATTTTCCCGATGGAACAGTTACGGGAAACGACATTTTCCATTTTGAGTCATCGAATCCAGGCTGATCCCAACCTTTTTGCTCAAGCGTGGCATCATAATCTTCACCGCCATAAATACTTGAGTAAACGATCGGTGAAGGTGAACATTTCCAGTCTGTTCCCGAAACGACAGATGAAGAGGTGCCATCCTGATAGTTGATCTTCAGGTTACTGATCATTTTGGGATATCCGTATGCAATCACAATCTTACGGTATCGTTCGCGGTTGATGTTGTAAAAACCGTTTCCCACGATTACGCCAATCGCATTTTTACCCTCCTTTAGTTGCGGAGTAACATCGTAACTGTTGTAAAGACAGACTTTATCGTAATTCGTCCAGCCTGGTGCCAGAAAACTTTGGCCGACTTTTACTCCGTTAATGGTCGCTTCGTAATGACCTAATCCGCTGATGTAAAGTGTTGCACTTTTGATTTTCTTTTCGACGGAAAACTCCTTTCTGAAGATTGGGACGATGCTCCGTTTGGCGGCTTTGTTTCCAAGTTTATTGCCATCTCCATGAACTCCGGGAACGACTTTCATTGAATCAGGAAGATTTTCAAAGCCAATCCATGAGGCTTTATCCCAGTAGTTTACAGATAAAAGTCCCATTTGCCATATGGCAGGTTCACTCCAGGAAGACGCTTTCTCCGCCTGATTATAGATTTTGACCTTCCAATAATACTTCTTCTCTGAGCTTAAGGTTGAACCGGCATATTCTACCTGAATCGAGCGATCTGATTTCACAATTTTAGAGTCCCAGATATTACCGATGTTTTTTTTGAGCTTTTCAGGACTGTCTGCGACAAGGATTTGATAGGCTGACTGACGCGTTTCTCTTTCATTTGAATTGATTACCCAGCTAAAACGTGGATTCATCGCTTCAATACCAAGTGGATTGATCCGACCATCGCATTTAAGCATGGAAACTGAAACAGGATTTTGATAGCAATTAGTGAAGGTCAATAGACCAGTCAGGAAGAATAGTACGTACTTTAGTCTGGTCATTTTAATTGGATTAGATTCTTAAATATTTCGTTTGATACTTTGAACGCAGTGCCATGACGTACACCATCCGGAAAGGATACTTTATCAGAGACATCTTCCCAATCTTTCATATTTTTCGATCTTACCGCTCCGTATTTGTGCTCCGTATATTTGTCGAAATAAACGTACACAAAATCACTAACTTCGAGGGCAGTAGGTCCTTCAGCCCAGTAATTTCCGGTGATCGGTGCGGTTACTTCAGTAGGATAGGGGCCTGAAGCATTTTTTGATTTCGTAATCCGTATGTTTTTTTCAGGTGGGTTCGGGTTTTCATTTTTCAGAAACATATAAAACATATTTCCTTTTGGTAAGATTGTGGCATCAATCACACTGAAATTGGGATTGAAAAATAGTTTTGTAGGACTGAAGGTTTTAAAATCAGAAGTTGTTGTGCTATACATTCTGTGATTCAATCCCTTTTCACTTTCGGACGATGCTACATCTGAATGTCGTCCCGGAATTGTGGTGGCCCAGAAGATGATGTAGTTTTTGTTCTGAGGATCGTAAACCATTTCGGGCGCCCAGCAGTTTTTGGCGGTTGGTTCGTGCGCCATTACGAGGATTGCCTTTTGTTCCGACCAGTTGATCAGATCTTTGGATGATGCATACCCTATTTGGCTCTCTTTCCAACTGCTGGTCCAGACCATGTGGAAGATGCCATTTTTTCCTTGCAGAATAAACGGATCGCGCATCAGCTTATCCTGCCCGACAGTGGGAGTTACCAAAGATTTTCCATTGTTAAGTGCTTCCCATTTTAAACCATCCTTGCTGTATGCCAGATGCAAACCATCCTGACCATTGTCTGTGAAGTAGGAAAACAGGAAAACCTGTTCCTGACCTTTGCTTTGAAAAGCAAGGAAAACGAAAAGAAGAAGAAGGTACCGCATTGTTTAAGTCGTTTTAGTAATTCCAAAATTAGTTAGTTTATTCAAACCAACCTTATACTTAGTAGTAAAAATGATATAATGTCGTATTCGATATCTTATTTTTTGTTGAACTGTACGGTTGTTGTGTTTCTATATCGTGTTGGAACAATTAATTATTCTTTTAGCACTATCAATAGCCCGAAAGGGCTAAAATTTGAATAACCCCCGGTGGAGTTTACGGAACCGGGGGTAGTGAAGAAAACTAAATAACAACCCCAGAGTGGGTTGAATATTATTATAATACTCTAATATTGAACCCCATTCAACGATTTGATGCTATTCTTTGACCACGATTGTCTTGATATTCATAAATTCACGGATGCCAACAGCCGATAATTCGCGCCCGTAACCGCTTTCTTTGATTCCGCCGAACGGAAGCCGCGGATCTGATTTTACAAAGTCGTTCACATAAACACAACCCGCCTCAAGCCCTTTCTCTGCCAGTAACTTGCCCTTGGTAATATCTGAAGTAAAGACAGCGGCACCCAATCCAAATACAGTATCATTGGCAATCCGGATTGCTTCCTCTTCCGTTTCAAACCTAAACAACACAGCTACAGGGCCAAATAACTCTTCATGATATGCTGGCATTCCTTGTTTGACATCAGTCAAAACTGTTGGCGGATAAAAGGGCGCTTTCACTTCCGGGATAAATCCTCCAAGCAGTATTTTCGCGCCCATTTCCTGACTTTTGGTAACCTGATGGTGCAGTTCGTCGCGTAAATCAAGTCTCGCCAGTGGTCCGATTGTCGTCAACGGATTAAGAGGATCGCCAAAGGTGGCCTGGCTCATTAATCTGACGAATTCGGCTTCGAAATCATCGTATATTTTATCAGCAATTATAAACCGTTTGGCGCCGATACAGCTTTGGCCTGCATTCAGCAAACGACTCGTCACGCATAATTGGGCAGCTTTTTCAACATCAGCATCTTCGAGGATCAAATAGGGATCACTTCCACCCAGTTCGAGGACTGATTTCTTCAACATCGATCCGGCCATTGAAGCGACCGATTTGCCGGCTGGAGTACTTCCTGTAAGTGTAACCGCTTTAATCAATGGGTTTTCGATAACAGAATTCACCTTTGTTGAACTGATCAACAACGTTCTGAAAACGTTTTCCGGAAAACCTGCTTCGCGAACCAGCTGCTCAATTGCCAATGCGCAACCCGGTACATTTGAAGCATGTTTCAAAACACCGGTATTTCCTGCCATTAAAGCAGGTGCCAAAAACCTGAACACCTGCCAGAACGGGAAATTCCATGGCATTACCGCCAGGACTGTTCCGATTGGCTGATACGAAATATATGAAGCTTCTGCTTCTGTCTGGATCACTTCATTTTTAAGAAATGATGCTGCATGATCAGCATAAAACGCACAAACTGTAGCGCATTTTTCGACCTCCCCAAGCGCTTCACGGAAGACTTTGCCCATTTCGGATACAATAATTCCGGCCAATTCAACCTTTTTCTCCAGCAATCCAGCCTGAAGGTTTTTCATTAATTTAGCACGGTATTCAAAATCAGTTAGTTTCCATTGCTGATAAGCAGCATCCACCTGATTGATGATGGTATTCACATATTCGGAAGAATATTCCGGATAATTTTGGATGACTTCGCCTGAAAATGGATTAATTGCTTGCATGGCTTTGAATTTTTTTATTACTAATTTCCGGTAAAAATTAACGAAGATGAGATATCGCAACTACGTTGCTTCAAGTATAACATAATGCTTGATACTACAAAGATATAGCAACTATGTTGCCATGAATCTTGCTGCGTAGCAGCAGAATCTTTGTAGCCAAAATTGCATTAGAAAAAGGAAGCCACTTCGTGGCGAAATAACGAAATTGATTTAATAAAACACAAAGACGATATTGATTTTTACCTGACACCAATATTTTTTTATCAAAAATAACGCTAATCATTGACTTTTATGGAGTGGTATATGAAATGAAGTATATTTGTATCAACAGGTAATTTTTTAATTTAAGACTTATTGCATTGCGCTATTTTGTTCATATCGCCTATAATGGAAATAACTACCGTGGATGGCAAAAGCTACCGGGGATTGTAAGTGTTCAGGAGGCTATCGAGAATATGCTCAGCCAGATATTGAAAACGGCGACCACGATTGTTGGTTGTGGCCGAACCGATGCCCAAGTGCACGCGAGCCAGTTCTTTTTTCATTTTGATACTGAAAATGAATTTAACTTCGATCTGGCATTTCGGATGAATAAATGTCTGCCACACGATATCACCGTTTATGATGTCATTCAGATGGAAGGGTTACCCCATGCCAGGTTCGATGCCATTCAGCGAAGTTATGATTACTATATTCATACTCAAAAAGATCCTTACCTGATTGGTTTAAGTTCCTACTATCCTGCGAATAAGCTTGATTTGCAAGGCATGAAGGAAGCAGTGACTATACTTACTAATTACAACGATTACCGCTCTTTCTGTAAATCACCTTTAAAATATGAACATACAATTTGCCATGTTTCAGATGCGCAACTGTTTACAAATGCTGACCAGACAAGGTTGAGGTTTCATATCTCTTCGAATCGGTTTTTGGCCGGGATGATCAGGATTATCATGGGGAAACTGCTCGAAATCGGTAACGGCGAACTAAGTGTCAGTCAGTTTGAGCAGTACCTAAAATCAAAAGTGACCCCCGAAACGATTATCCCTGTTTATGCACAGGGACTTTATCTTTCGAAGGTCACTTATCCTTATCTCGATTTGCCGCCAAAACCGCTTTTTAGTTCAATTCTTCAGAGAGGAGTTGATGTCATTATTCCATCCTGATCAGACTGAAAGGTTCTTCCAATCCATAATCCATTAAAAAGTAATCTTTATAAGTTGAAAGCTTGTCAGGAGCGGTATCCCAGTCTCCCGGGCCGTTGATCCAGCGATGGTTATCTTTGTAGAAATAGCCGAACGTATTTTTTAGACTGCCAACCACTTTAACTGAAATCATATTATTTCCATCAATTACAAATTCGCTGATATTCAATTCATACGGCGGATAGGCGATGATTCCGGCCTTCTTTTCATTCACATAAACCTCGGCAAGTGTTCCGTTCCATTTGTTCAGCTTTACCTTAAACTGGGAAGTTGATTTTGCCAATGTGAAATTTTCAGAATATGAAACCTTATTTCCGTAGAACGGATATCCCATTGATTTCCATGCGCCTAATTTGGATAGTTTGCCGGTTGAGATTTCAAAACCTTGTTTCAACGGATTCAGCACAAAATCGCCGACAATATAAACGGGCATCAGTTCCGCATGAACCGACATTCTGGGAGCTTTGAGCGTCAGTGTATTTAAACCTTTATGCACCTTGCTGCCAATTGAAAATCTGAAAAACTCCCGGTCGATCCACCATTTGTCAGTTTTCTCAACTTTCTCATTATTAATCAGCACGTCCCAAAGTTCAGGTCGTTCAACGACAGCAGAAAGTTTCTGAATGGTTTCGGCATCAGCAGTTTCAGATATTGTAAAATAGTATTTTACTTCAAATCCTGAACCTACCTTAAAAGTATCCAAAGCGAGGTAATCCTGTTTGTACTGAATTTTATGCTGCCATGGATTCCCCATTTTAAATCCATAGCTATCAAATAATTGCCGCATGGCTTTCATAAAATAGGTCTCCTTAAGATCCAGCTTATTTGTCTTCAGATCAAGGTAATCAAGTACCAGAACATTTTTATTTTCAGGTTTGATTTCCAGGTTCCCAGATCCGGTAACCGTCTGTTCCGTTTTCAGCGTTTCGGGTTGCTTTGCTTCCTGAAGGTTTTTATTGCCAATGAAATACAGGGCGCTTCCGATCGGGGGAAGATTAATCTCAAAAGATAGTTTTCCACGTTCTTCAGTGGCAGTAACCAGGTTGCAGTTGCCTGTCATTAAATCCATCTTTACCAGGCTCTTCCCGACGGCATTTATCGTTGAAACAACATTTTGTGTGCTATCCGTATTAACGACGAATAGCAGCTGGCCATCATCCATGATCCTCCGTTGAAAATACATTTCCCCCGAGACCGGGTTGGATTCCTGAATGCTGAAATCTTCAAGGGCAAACAATTGTTTGACGATATTTTCATCAGGCCTCGTGGCTAAAATCCACTGTTTGGCAAAACTATTCTTCAGATCATTTACCTCAGCTGATTCAGTTCCATCAAGATAAGAAATTTCTTTGGCAAAAGACAAAACCTTTCCTCCTTGTTGCAGGTATTCTTTTAGAAGTGTGTAAGTTACCTGATCGATATTCTGCATCGATTCCGGAATGACAACCAGTTCGTATGCACGTTTCCCAACGATTAGCTTTCCATCTTTTACCGAACCTATTGTTTTCATTACATTTTCGGAGCCAAGGTCGTACTCAAAATGGTTCCGTTCGAGCTGGTAAATAAATGACTTGAAACTTTTCTGGATAGAATCGGGAGTTGTGTTATTCGTTGTCCGCGAAAAATACATCCATGACGTAGTATTTGGTTGAATCACAAGGATCTTATTTATCTGCTCGCCTGACGACATCGCCATTGAAATGCGTCCGAGGTAATCACCCATCGGTTTGTAGCTTTCCCACCATGGTTCATGATAAGTAAATGACGGTGGATAATCGAATTTACGAACCCCTTTAATCGTGTAATAGGCCAGGTGTTGATTCACAAAATTGACACCAAGAACACCTTGCCAGTCGGCTAGTCTTTTGAAATTCGCAAATGTAATCTCCCAGCCGGCACCGCCATAAGTTTCGCTAAGTGTACGGACGTGGCCGGTCTGGTTAGATGAACTCGCCAACTCCCTGATCGCACGCGTGTTTCCGAACTGACCGCCTAATCCATTTTGAATATATTCATTTCCAAGCATATCTACCCCTGGTTGCTGATGGTACAGGTAAAATGCTGCTTCATCAGATCCGTCGGTGGGCATCGGCCAGCCATGTTCCCAATAATGGCCGGTAAATTTCAGCCCATTATCTTCGCAATACTTGCCATACGGCTTCGCCCAACGGTCAACAAACATTTCGAGCAGTAGTTCAAAGTAATCGTGTCTTACTTTCTTCCAGTTACCGACCTCATCTACAATTGACGGGAGATTTACTTTCAGATCGTATCCCCATCTTTTTTCAAATTCAGAATATAAATCGGAGGTCCATCTAAGTGCTGAATTTGGACCCATGGCCGCTTCCAGATTTGGTTCATCCGTGAACGATCCCATCAGCGTTTTCCCAAATTCATCCTTGTCGTATTTTTCGTAACCCTTCATCGTGATCTCAAGAAACTTCTCGGTCACCCCTTTTTGAAGAAGATCGACATAAGGGAAATTCCCGTACCAGTATGATTTTGATCCATAGGTCTTTTGAAACAGGTAAAAGACCCCTTTCTTACCTGCAAATGAATCTTTGGACAAGGTAATATCCTGGAATTGGTTGTTCTCAAACTTTAAAATCACCTCATATTTTAAGGTGTCCGTTTTGAGTATTTCCTGTCGCTCGTATTTGAGTCCCGTGCCATGATTGTAGGATTCTGGCATTTCCGCCTGAACATGACCACCGGCAAATCCGCTGGGATAGGAGTCTTCGTCGTAAATCCAGATTTTCATTCCCAGTTCTTTCCCTTTGCGGACCGTGTAATCGAAAAGATGGTTCCAATCCTCAGATAAGTATTCGGTGATCAGCCCTGGTCTTGGATGGATAAAAACACCGCCAATTCCGCCTTCTTTGAATTTTTTCATTTGAAAATCAATTCCTTCCTCAGAAATCTTATCATTCCAGTCCCAGAGTGGTGCACTCCGGTATTCGGATGGCGGATCTGCAAATAGTTTTTTCAGTCCTTCGTAGGTCTGAATACCTTCAACAGCAGGCTTAATGGTGGTGGTACATCCAAAAGTAACGAAGATCAACAGAATGGTGGTCATCACTAAGCGTAAATGATTTTTCTTCATGTTTGATTTGATTAAATGATTGTTAGCATATCTGAACAACTTCGATGTTTAATATTTTCCCCAGTTTCCCCAGTTTATCAGCAATATGACCGACGCCAATGGCGCAATGGTGAGCTGGCCCTTGTTTGGACCATTCGTTCATGAACTTTTTTGCACCGATTGAAAAACGGTAACGACTGTTCGTATTCCCGATCTCAAGAACCGGACCGGCAACAGATTCACCTTCGGCAAGCAGCAAAAAGATACCTTCTTTCCCTTCAACCACCGAAAGAAGTGTAACAGGACCATGTTTAACTGTCATTTGAATGGATAATCCTTTTCCGGGCTTTCCATGATAAACGGAAAGCGGAACCAGTTTTACGCGACCTTCAGCAATAGCCGAATGAGCAGGACCATCATGTCCGAGCATCACCACATCATCTTTAAAATCCATCAGGTAAAATTCGGAGAACGAACCCCCTGCACCAAATTCGGCCATGATTTTCATCGCCTGCGCATTCTTCACTTCACATTCACCGGCTATTGGAATATTTTTGCCCGTAAGCAAGGTGTTTCCGGCAATAATCGAAGTTACAATGTTTTCGTAGTCGTTTCCAGATTCACCTTCGTAATAGTAGGCCATCGAACCCAGATTCCGGTTCTTTACCAATTGATCAAGCGCGACCGAAGTTCTTGCAGCACGCTCAATTTCTGCAGGTTCGCAATCCGGAGCTACATCAAAAGCTGTTTCAAACTCCCGAATTTTGGTTTTTACCTGGTCTGAAGTTACTTCGTCACGGTATTTTTTCAGTTCGCACATCTCCAGCATTTCGATGTGCGTACCGAACACCGCCGATTGTTTGGTGAGATCGGTATAAACATCGAGCATTCCACCGTAATAATGCCCCAAAATTCCCAGGCGGTTATTGCGCACTGCCGCGGCAACACGGGCAGCCTCCGTCCATGCTTCGATCTCTTTCCATGCTTCTTCATCCTGAAGGTAACCTGTCACAAAATCGTATTGGATACCGGAGCGGTTGAATACGCTCGCAATTTCGGGAACAGAACAAGCCTGGCAATGTTCCAACCAGACACCTGTCATTTTGCCACGGTCGCCCAGTTGATTAAATGCCTCATAATCCAGTGCCGCAACCGGTTGAAGATTAAGAATTACCACAGGAACTTTTAGTTTTTGGGCTACAGGCAACACCGTTGACGATAAGGCATAAGTGGAAATATACAAAAAGACAATCTCCACATCCTGCGATTTCAGAAAATCGGCAGCTTCTCTCGCTCTCACGGGGTTATCAACCATTCCGGCGTCAATAACTTCGACCCCGAATCCGGCGATTCTATTTTTAACCTGTTCCTGATATCCAATCAGATGGTCAAGTAATCCGTCGAACTGCGCCCAATAGGTATCGAGGCCAATTCCAAATAATCCTACTTTAGTTTTCATTCAATCACTTTTTTAATAATCGTACCGGACCAATCAAGCCGGATTTTAACAATGGAGAATCCTTTTTATAAAACCTTGCTGTTGTAAATGTATACCTGCCTGATGTTCTGGGCTGATTTTTCAATACCCATTCCGGCCATTTGTTGTCTTTAATTCCATCATCAGGGAACTGTTCATCACCAATCAGCCTGTTCGGCCAAAGATTTGCTACTTCAATCTCAACCAGGTTATTCCCGGGATGAATGGCATCTGAAATATTTAACTGATAGGGCGGAGTCCAGATAATGCCCATATCTTTCCCGTTAATTCGAACGCGTGCCAGATTGCAGACTTCACCCAGATCAAGGAAGAGATCGGCATTTCTATCAGATACTGTTTTCTTTGGAAGATTTATATTATTCCGGTAGGTCGCAATGCCCGAATAATACTTAATTCCTTCATTCTTATTGTAAGTCCAATCTTCCAGTTTATTGAAAACAGTGTTTTTCGGACCTCCCCATTTCGGGTCGAAAGAAACATTCCATGGGTTATTAATCACCATGAGTACTCTCGGTTCTGAAAAGTTTTTTACTTTGGTATTTGCAGTCGGATTAGGTTTTTGATTTTTGTCAATTACAATGAAAAAGCTTTGATACTGATCAAATTGCAATGGAATATTCATTTTATAGTTCTCAATGGCAAATTCAGATAGCGAACGGGTTTCTCCTGAAAGAGGATCCCACAATTCCGGTGTACCTTCACCAACCCGGAAAGAACAGATGGATTTTATCCGTTCGTTGGTTTTATTCGAAACGAAATAGATTTCCCTATTTTCCATGGAGCGGTGCGTATACCTGATTAGTCCGGTAGATTCAAAATCCTGCTGAACTCCCATCTTTTTCAGAATTTCAGCAGTAGCATTGTAGTTTGGATATAGTTCAGGCAGTTTGATATTCGAAAGTGTTCCTCCCCAATAAATTTTTCCTTTTTCGAATTGAATTTCAGAAACCTCATTCGGAGGTAGTGAATTTCCCCACATTAAAATCGCTTTTGATGCAACCTGCTGATCACATTCCGGATAATTCACAAGACTTGGAGATTTAAGTGGCGGATTTCCAACGATGACAGCCCCTTCTTCCACAAGCGAAACAATTTTTTCAAGCAATTCAAGTGTCATGGTCTCCACTGCAGGCAAAACGAGTAACCGATATGATGCCCCACCCGGGAAAACAATCCGGTTGTCAATTACACTTGCTGTTTTCAATTGAGAAGGTGAACATCCGTCGAAATTATAACCTTTCCGGTCAGGAAGAAATTCATCCCCTGCTAATGCGGATGCCGGGGCACGAAATACATGCGGCGCCCCTTCAGGTGTCAGGAATAGGATATCTGCGATGGTCTTTCCCTGCCGCAAAATAAACGAGCAGCGGGTGATATAGCGATGGTATCCGTCAGCCATTGGCCACCAGGTCTGACTTCGGTCCCAGTGAACGCCATATGGTCCCATTGTCATTCCTGGCTTCAGATTGTCAGGTAGGAACTGATGCTGAAAGGTATGGTAAACAAACCGGTTAATTCCGGCTGCAAATGCCCAGTCTCCCTGGTTTTTCATCGATCCCGGGTATTGTTTCCAAGCGTCATGATCGGCGGTAAATGCCTCTGCTGCAACTACCTTTTTTCCGTTCACATGGGCGATCGAAGCGGCCTGGATGCAGCTGAATGAAGAGTTAAAACCATAACCTTTGCTCCAGAATTCACACATAGGAACATCGGCAACAGCTCCTAATTCCATGTCAGCTGATGGGTTCATGTCGTATGGCTCAATGGAGAATCCCAGGTTATATTTTTGTCCGTATTTTTTGAGATGTATTGCATGGTTTTCAATGATTAACTCTTGCCCGGTTTGCCTCAAATCCCATAAAAACCGTTCACTTTTTTCAAGGCTTTCAACAACTAACCCTGAATAAACCGGATAAAATGGAAGCGGATCGTAACCTCTTCTTTTCTTGAATTCTTCCCTGAATCGCGGGCTCCAGTTCTGGGCACCCATTTCCCAACTATCCATGTGAAGCATTTTCAAACCTCCCTGTATATTCTTATCAGGAATTCCAATCTTTTTAAACAACTTCCCGGTGAAGTTCTCCATGTGGGCATTGATCGCTGTCGTATCAAACTTGTCGGCTTCAAAACCCAATCCAGCCATTGGAGCCGGGCGCGTGACGGCTCCGTTGTTGCGGCTCCCCAGGCGTATAATGGTCCAGTTGCCTTCGGGTACTTTCCAATCTAACGTACCATCTGGTTTTAGAAAATGGGTTATATCAATGATTTTATCCTGTGCAATCGCTGTTCCCGGAGCTGGTTCACTGTAGTTTGCCAGTGAAGGCAGAAATTGTTTAACGTTTGGTGCCGATGTATATGGAGCACGGTAATAAAGTGCTTTTTCGTCGATATCTGATATTTTATAATCCGATGATGGTGATGGAAATGCCAGAACAGCAACATCTTCATAATAATCGAGCCATCGTTGCTTTAGTTCTGGTGTAAAAGCTCCTTCTCCGAAGTAAGGCGGTTTTGGTGTTGGTTTTGGAAGGATTACAGGTTTTGAATTATCTCCGGAAACCTGAATACTGCTTGAAACCAAATGCTGCATTGATTCTTTTCCTGAAACCCAGGGGCCACCGCTACCTGACCAACCAGGACCAACGCCAAGTGTAATTGCAATGCCTAATCGTTCAGCTTCACGAACGCCATGTTGGAATAAATCCTGCCATTGTTCGCTTAAGAAATCAACCTTTCCGCGCGGAATACCTACATTCACCTCAAGAAAAATAAGGTTGCCGATACCCACAGCCTTCATCGACTCCAAATCTTTGGTCATGGCCTCCTTCGATAGATTGCCATCCATAAAATACCAGTAAACACCCGGACGGGCTGAATCAGGAGGGCTTAGAAAATCCTTTTTTGTGAGATCGGTTGGAAACTTATTTTCCACCTGGGCAAAACAGGTGATTATGGATATCCACCCCACAACAATCAGCAAAATAACATCAGGTTTCATTCTGTTCATAATATGTTGATGAATCAATTAAATACACTTTTAACAGCTTCCAAATAGCCGAATTTGTTTTTGGTATCTGGCTCGAGGTAACTGCCTTCCGTCCACTCGTTCCAGCAGTTAATGTTCATGATTCTTGGACCATCAGGATCTGCCAGCAATTTATCCTTTGTCATTTGTAAGGCTTTCCTGAAATTTTCAGGTGTATTGTTGCCAATGGTATTGGTAAACGGATAACCAAAATTTCCCCATTCCGACTTCTGGTCGCATCGCGGACTTGGGTCCCAACCCATTGAAACGTTAGGATAATATGGTACCGGATATTCTGTTTTAGCTTTGTCCCAATAAGCAAAATACTGATCTCGTGCTATGTTAAAATCGGTTTGACGTTCGGGTAAATCGACATGATGAACCCATACATACGATGTCACGGAATTGAATCCCAGTTTTTTAATCAGCTCCGGAATATTTGCCGGAACCTTTTCAACTGGGAGAATTGGTTTGCCCCAAGCTACAAGGTTCCAGTGAATCCCTTTCAATCCGGCTTTAATTGCTTTTACATTCAGTCGTTCCATTGCTGCTTTAGTCGCTTCGAGACTTCCAAAATTTTCGATGAATTTCTGAATGTCGTACACCGAAAAATAGGCTTTACCATTAATTTTCCAGTAATTGGATTTTGTGAAATAGTTGGAAACCAATTCATCACCGATCTCTTCAAAGCGCTTTGGCGATACAACTCCGGTGTAAAGTAATTTTTGCGCTGCTCCGCGTGTATAAGGATGAATATCAACCCAGTCGTGATTAGCCCACATAAAAACGAATTTAATCTTATCGACATTTTTGGCTTTCAGAAAACCTTCATCGAGACAACGATTCAGAAACGGACCATCTTCATACATGTACCAGTCGAAAATAAAACAATCGACACCGTATTTTGAGGCAGTTTCAATCTTCTGCGCCATTACCTTCGGATCTTTTTCGTCAGTATATCCCCAAAGCGGAACTTTCGGCTGATCATGTCCTGGAAATCTGGGTTTAGCCGCTTTTACCAACTCCCATTCAGACCAGCCAGCGCCTTTGTTCCGGATATTTCGAGGATCGTTTGTGTGGTAGTTTGGAAAATAATAAGCTGCAACAGTGATCTTTTCAGCACTATTTTTTTTATTCGGTACTTGTCCGGAAAGAAGTGACGGAATTAGAAGACTGGCTATTGCTGCAAGGACTATGGTTCGTTTCATAACCTGGTTTAATTTAGTTACCGAATATGTTACTATTAATTTGATATTCTTCTTTACTTTAGACCGGATTTTATTGAGTACAATATCTTAATAATTTAGCCTCAATTTTTATGATTTTATGATCTTTAAACTTTGATTTTTGACACAGTCACATGTTATGCAACATTCTTTAAATGCCAATATCAGGTATCTTCCCGTTCATGAGCAGGACGAAAACTGGAGTCTGACGGTAAAAACAGCTGGATTTCAAGCTATTTCGCCAAACAGTATTTATCCAACGCAGGGGCATCCATTGGATTATACGTTTAGTTACCAAAGCGGTAGGGTTTTAGATGAATTTCAGATGATCTATATCACAAAAGGTGGAGGAACTTTCGAATCAGCCAGCTGTAAAGATATTTCAATAGGCGAGGGGACTGTTTTTTTCCTGTTTCCGGGAGAATGGCACCGGTTCAAACCTGAACAATTGACCGGTTGGGACAGCTACTGGGTTGGATTTAATGGAAAGTTTGCAGAGAACCTTGTTGCAAATGGTTATTTATCAGTTAATAAACCTGTTGTTAAAGTGGGTTATAACGAAGAAATTGTAAGTCTCTATCAGTGCATTCTGGAAGCCGGAAACGAGGAACGGTCAGGTTATCAGCAATATATATCAGGAATTGTAATTCACCTGCTGGGATATATTTATTTCAGGGCAAAAGACAACCATTACGAAGACAAATCGATCGTACAGAAAATTAACAAGGCAAGGGTATTAATCAGGGAGCAAATCAATTCCAACATCTCTCCGGTAGCGATTGCTACGGCATTATTTATGACTTATTCGTGGTTCAGACGACTTTTCAAACAATACACAGGACTTGCTCCGGCAAAATATATCGCTCAATTAAGGTTACAACGGGCAAAAGAGTTGCTTTCGACGTCTGCTAAATCAATCAAGGAGATTGCAGTTGAAATGAACTATGAATCAGTTGATTATTTTTCGACACAATTCCGAAGACAGACAAAAATGACTCCAACCCAATATCGAAAAGGGTGTTTAGGGAAAAGCGCTTCGGAATTATAACTGATTTCGAATAAAGTTTGCCAGCATCGGGAGCTGATCGCTGAAAAAAAATCATTATTTTGAAGTACTTTTGCACCCTCAATATTTGTCATGGGTTTAAAAGAAGAAATACTACGCCGGAGGACTTTCGGTATTGTCAGTCATCCTGATGCAGGAAAAACAACACTTACAGAAAAGCTGCTGCTTTTTGGGGGCGCGATACACGTTGCCGGTGCTGTAAAAAGCAATAAAATTAAAAAAGGAGCAACTTCCGACTTTATGGAGATTGAGCGGCAACGCGGTATCTCTGTTGCGACCTCAGTGATGGGCTTCGAATTCAACGGTTACAAAGTGAATATTCTTGATACCCCTGGTCATCAGGATTTCCAGGAAGATACTTTTCGGACCTTGACAGCTGTCGATAGTGTAATTATCGTGATTGATGCTGCAAAAGGGGTCGAACCTCAAACCGAGAAGCTCATGAGCGTTTGCCGCAGCCGTAAAACGCCGGTCATCGTTTTTGTGAACAAGATGGACCGCCCGGCTGATGATACGTTTGATTTGCTGGATGATATCGAAAGACAATTATTGATTAAAGTGCGTCCTTTAAGCTGGCCGATCAACAGCGGTCCCGATTTTAAAGGGGTTTATAATATCTACGACAAAAACCTGAATCTTTTCGATCCAAGTATCACCGATATCCGGACCGGAATAAGTTTCACAGATATCAATAATCCAGAGCTGGAGAATATTATTGGCAAAGATGCCGGAGTCTTACGCGAAGAACTCGAAATTTTGAGTGAAGTTTATCCGGAATTTGATATTGATCAATATCTTGCAGGCGATCTTGCACCCGTTTTCTTTGGAAGTGCCCTGTATAATTTTGGTGTAAAGGAACTGCTCGATACATTCGTCCGCATTGCCCCGTCGCCCCGTGCGAAAAAAGCGGAGGAACGTTTAGTGCTGGTTACTGAAGAGGCATTTACAGGATTTGTATTTAAAATCCACGCCAATATTGACCCGAATCACCGTAGCCGTATCGCTTTCGTAAAAGTTTGTTCAGGCAGGTTTGAACGGAACAAAAACTACCGGCATATCCGGTTAGGAAAAGTCTTTAAATATTCGAGTCCGACTGCATTTATGGCCGACAAAAAAGAGGTCATCGACGAAGCTTTCCCTGGCGATATCGTTGGTATTCCCGATACCGGTAACTTCGTGATCGGAGATACACTTACCGAAGGAGAGATCCTGCATTATAAAGGATTACCCTCATTTTCCCCGGAGATTTTCCGCTACATCGAGAATGCTGACCCGATGAAGTCGAAACAGTTAGCCAAGGGTGTCGATCAGTTGATGGACGAAGGTGTGGCCCAGCTATTTATTAGTCAGTTGAATGGCAGAAAAATTATTGGAACTGTGGGAGCGCTTCAGTTTGAGGTGATTGAGTATCGTCTTGAACACGAGTATAATGCAAAATGCCGGTGGGAATCGTTATCGCTCTATAAGGCTTGCTGGATAAAGTGTGAAGACAAGGTCATGCTCGACGATTTTAAAAGGCGTAAATACAATAAAATGTCGCTTGACAATCAAGGACGTGACGTATTTATGGCCGACTCCTCCTTTATCCTCGACATGGCGCAGCGTGATTTTCCTAAAATTCAGTTTCATTTCACTTCGGAGTTTTAGGTTGAATAGTTGATAGCATCATACACGTCCTTAAACTGTTTATTGTATCTGGTTTCAAGTTCCTTAAGTTTAGCAGTTAAGTCTTTATGAGATAATGAATATTGCCTGATCAATACGAATGCTCTCATAATTGAAATATTCACATCAATAGCTTTATCTGAATTAATGACACCGCTTAACATTGCAACACCTTGTTCTGTAAAAGCATATGGCATATACCTTGTCCCACATCTACTGTTTGAGGTGCTAATATTGCACCTCAAAGTGTCCCACTCTGGTTTGGAAAGTTCAAACATAAAATCAGCAGGAAATCTTTTTATGTTGACCCGTACAGCCCTTTTTAGGTATTTTGTTTCTGTTTCGTACAGCTCTGCGAGGTCAAAATCGAGCATAACCCGCTGACCCCTGATCTCATAAATTTTTGTTTAAATAACATTGATCTCCATAATCACTCTGTCTAAACATCATTTCAAAATTTAATCTTTTTTGAAACCAATCCGTTTTCGCTGTTTTTGCACAGTTACCTGAGCGTCTTTTTGTAACAGGTAGTTGATAGCATCATACACGTCCTTAAACTGTTTATTGTATCTGGTTTCAAGTTCCTTAAGTTTGGCAGTTAAGTCTTTATGAGATAATGCATATTGCCTGATCAATACGAATGCTCTCATAATTGAAATATTCACATTCAAAGCTTTTTTACTTTTCAATACAGTGGATAACATTGCAACACCTTGCTCTGTAATTGAAAAAGGTGTTGAAGGGCTGTATTTTACGCCTTCAGGGAGGTTATCACAATTTGTGATAACCTCCTGCCATTCGTTTTTAGTCAGCTCAAACATGAAGTCTTCCGGGAAACGGTCTGTATTCCGTCTTACTGATTGCTTTAATACTCTTGTCTCAACTTCGTAGAGCTCTGCAAGGTCAAAATCGAGCATAACTCGCTGGCCCCTTGATCTCATAAATTCTGTTTTGAATAACGTCAATGTCCATAGTTAATTAGAGCTAAGTTAAATCGCTATTTTAATCTGGTTAATATTTCCTTTGAAGTTTTGAAAAATGAAATTATTTCAAATATACTAAAAAACAGTATTTAATAGAAAGTAATTCTATTGTTTTAAAACACGTTCTACAAATATTGGCAGTTTGCAAAAAGTTGATAATTTTACACCCTACCAGTACCTACCGGTAGGGAATTAAATTTAAACTTTTGCTATGAATAGAAAATTGATTTTGTTTGGGTTGCTCTCCCTTTTTGCCTTTTCGGGCAAAAGCCAGGGCCAAAACGAGACTAACAAGGAGACTGTGCCGCATGATTGGGAAAATCAGGCCGTTTCGGAAATTAACAGGGAGCCGGTACATGCTTCACTGATGCCCTTCGATACCGATGCCAAGGTTATCGCGAATGATTTTTCGGCTTCACCCTATTACAAATCATTGAACGGTAAATGGAAGTTCAATTTTGTGACTAAACCTGCTGATCGTCCTTCTTCTTTTTTCAGCAAAAATTTTGACGACAGTGCATGGAAATTAATTGATGTTCCTGCTAACTGGGAGCTGAAAGGTTACGATTACCCGATTTATACGAATATTGTCTATCCTCACAAGGCAACACCGCCAACAATCCAGGAAAATTATAATCCGGTAGGTTCGTACCGCATGGAGTTTGAAACCCCAAATGATTGGAACGGAAAAGAAATTATTCTTCATTTTGGAGCGGTAAGCTCAGCCATGTATGTTTGGGTGAATGGTGAAAAAGTCGGTTATACCGAAGACAGCAAAACACCTGCTGAATTCAACATTACCAAATACCTGAAGAGTGGCAAAAATCTGTTGGCTGTGCAGATATTTCGCTGGAGCGATGGTTCTTATCTCGAAGATCAGGATTTTTGGCGCATGAGCGGAATTACACGTGATGTTTATCTTGTTGCCAGAAATACAACCCATGTTTTTGATTTTCAGTTGAAATCTGGTCTTGATGCACTTTACAAAGATGGTATTTTCAATGCGGACATCACCTTGCGAAATCTGGGAAAAGTCGCTATGAATGTTACTGTTGAGGCAAAATTGCTCGATGAAAATGATCAGGTACTTGAGTTTTCAAAGAAAGCTAACGTTGCATCTGGCAATCAATCAATTAGTTTTGATGGAAAACTGGCAAATGTAAAGAAATGGAGTGCTGAAACACCAAATCTATATCAACTGGTTATCACTACAAAAGATGAAGGTGGAAAAATAATTGAATCATTGGGTTGCCAGGTTGGATTCCGAAATGTCGAAATCAAAAACGGCCAATTGTGTGTTAACGGCGTTCGGATTCTTGTGAAGGGTGTGAATATTCATGAACATCACGAAATCAACGGTCATGTGCAGGATCTTGAGACAATGATTAAGGATATCACAGTAATGAAGAAGTTTAATATCAATACTGTACGTACTTCTCATTACCCTCAGCCCGAAAAATGGTATGAACTGTGTAACAAATACGGAATGTACCTGATCGATGAAGCAAATATCGAATCACATGGAATGGGATATGGTAAAGAATCATTGGCAAAAGACCCAACCTGGTATGATGCCCATCTTTTCAGAACCCGCAATATGCTTGAACGCGACAAAAACCATCCTTCCGTAATTATCTGGTCATTGGGAAATGAAGCCGGCGACGGTGAGAATTTTATCAAAACTTCAGCATGGATCAAATCACGTGATAATACGAGATTGGTTCAGTACGAACAGGCCGGGACAAAAGCGCATACCGATATTTATTGTCCGATGTATGCAACAATTGATCACATGATTCAATATGCTGAAAAAAATAAGGACAAACCATTGATTCAATGTGAATATGCTCATGCAATGGGGAATAGTGTCGGTAATCTTCAGGATTACTGGGATGCAATTGAATCGCACGATATGCTTCAGGGTGGTTGTATCTGGGACTGGGTTGATCAGGGTTTGCTGACCACCAACGAAAAGGGTGAGAAATTCTGGGCATATGGCGGCGATTTTGGTCCGAAAGATGTCTGGACAGATGGAAATTTCAATTGCAACGGTCTTGTCAATCCCGACCGTACACCGCACCCTTCTTTATATGAAGTCAAAAAAGTTTATCAATATGTTGGCTTTAAGGCTCTTGATATCAATGCAGGGAAGTTTGAAGTGATCAACAAATACGACTTTCTGAATCTTAACAATTTTGGTTTCGATTGGCGAATAGAAGCCGATGGAATTAAAGTTGCCGAAGGAAAACTATCGTCTTTAAATGTTCCGGCACACGGTAAAACTGAGGTTTCAATTCCGATGAATCTGAAGCCGGAACCGGGCAAAGAATATTTTATCATTTTCAGTGCAAAAACAATCGTCGCAACTGATTTAATTCCTGTTGGACACGAAGTTGCCTTTGAACAATTCAAATTACCGATTTCTGCTCCTGCCTTATCAGTTAATCCGAAAGGAAAACTGACAATGGAGAAAAGCACCGGTAAAACAACGATCAAAGGAGCCGATTTTACTGTGTCTTTTGATTTGGTTAAAGGCAGCATGAATAGCCTGGTTTTTGCCGGAAAAGAGATGCTCAACGATGGGAAGGGTCCTGAACCTAATTTCTGGCGTGCACCGACGGATAACGATTTTGGCAATGGACTTGATAAAACAGACAAAGTTTGGCGCAAAGCTGGTGAAAATAAAAAACTGATTAGCTCGAAAGTGACAAAAGTGTCTGGAAATCAGGTAAACGTACAACTAACTTTCGATATTCCAGGTTTGGATGGCAAGACGGTTGCAAAGTATATATCGGTTTATAAAGTTTATGGCGACCGGGAAATTGAGGTGGTCAATATTTTTAAAACAACTGCTGAAAAATTACCCGAAATTCCACGAATGGGTATGAACCTGCAACTTGCCCGTGAATACGAAAACATGCAATGGCTTGGGCGCGGACCACAGGAAAATTATTCCGACCGAAATACGGGCGCGCTTGTCGGACTTTATGACGGCAAGGTAAAAGATCAGTACTGGGCTTATATACGTCCACAAGAGAATGGTAATAAGACTGATGTACGTTGGGTTGCCTTTATAAATAATGATGGTAACGGATTGCTATCCATTGGGTCACCACTTTTAAGTGTTAGTGCTCATCATAATTTGATGGAAGATTTCGAATCTCCGGTTCGTACTGTTGGACGTGTTTATGATGGTAAAGAAGTTGTTAACCGTCATACCACTGATGTAAAAGAGCGAAATCTAGTTTCGGTCAATCTCGACTACAAACAAATGGGTGTTGGTGGCGACAATAGTTGGGGAGCTCGCACTCATCCACAGTATTTACTTACAGATAAGGAATATAGTTATTCATTCCGCCTGAAATTGGTCAAAAAGGGTGATGATTTGAATTCTATTGCAAGAACAAAGCTTGGTGATACAACGATTCCGGCGGGTACTGAAAGTATTAAAGACAAACCGCAAATCGGCAAAATATCTAAATCTGGCAGTAAAGTTAAAAGTAAATAATTGTCAACCTGGTAAAGCCTTTGAAGCTTACAGACAGGTAATCAGATCATAAAAAGCTCTGTTTCGCATATTAGCGGAACGGGGCTTTTTTGTGTTTGATGAATCCGGATTTTTAAGGTGGTATTCGGTATTTCAAACTATTTGAGTCAAGAAAGGTCGAAACCACCTGAACTATTGCCGGTAGAAAACGTTAATAGGGTTATATAAATACTGGGAAAATGAAAAAAGCGTTTATTTATCTGATCGGAATATTAGCGATGATCCCTTCAGAATTAAAGAGTTCAATATCACAAAATACGAATACGACAATGAAAGATACAGGATTAAAGACAGCCGTTTTTGCAGGAGGTTGTTTCTGGTGTACTGAGGCAATTTTTGAAGAATTAAAAGGTGTACAGAAAGTAGTTTCGGGGTATTCGGGTGGAAAGGTTGCCAATCCGACTTACAAACAGGTTAGTACAGGGTTGACAGGTCATGCCGAATGTACACAGATTACCTACGATCCAACGCAGATCACTTTTGCCGAACTGCTCGAAGTATTCTGGATGACACACGACCCAACTACATTGAACCGCCAGGGAGCCGATAGTGGCACCCAATACCGTTCGGCAATATTTTATACGGACGAAGATCAAAAACTCGAGGCAACCGCCTACAAGGCAAAGCTTGACAAAGAGAAAATTTGGAGCGACCCGATTGTCACCGAAATTACCAAATTAGAAAAGTTCTATCCGGCAGAAGATTACCACCAGGAGTATTACGAAAATAACCCAAATCAGGGCTATTGCCGTATCGTGATCACCCCTAAGTTGGAGAAGTTTAAAAAGATATTTGCCAATAAACTGAAAAACAAATAGTCGGCTCATTAATGTTGAGTCTTAAGCTGTAATTGGTTTATTGATTTTTCGTTATTTCCAATCGGGGTTAGTTTTAAATTATTAGTAAAAAAATCAATAGTTAATGAAAAATATTTTAAATTTGGAATAAAAATATCAATAGGGGTGATTTTACGACTTAATAGTTTGAAAATGACACAGATAAAATATTATTTAATAGCTATAGTTTTAATAATAAATATATTAGGGTGCAAAAAATCGCAGGAAAATCCGGCAGGAAATATAATAGTAAATATAAGTTTACAAGATCAATATGGATATAATTCTTCCGATAAATCAGGAATAAGTATCGATCTTTCAAGCGGAACAAAATCCTATTCCGGAATCACGAACACTCAGGGAACGTGTACTTTTGAAACAATGACTTCAGGGCTTTACCGTTTTAAGCTTAATAAAACAGGATATATTTCGAATTCTTCATCTCCGGAGATATCACATAAATCGGATAGTATCCAGACTGTCGCGTCATTTGAAATGACTCAGATACCCACATACAACTTAACAATTGATAGTATTGCATTTTCAACAGAGAATGACCAACGGCTTTTTTCATATGGCAATATAATAAACATAGATCGACCCCCCAGTATTCAGTTTGGGTTTATTGCGTATTTCGGTGATAACAACCAGGTTTCAAAGGATAATTACCTTTTTTACCATTTCGGATCGATCCTGTATTATCAAATAACTGGCACCAAATATATGAGTTGGGTTACTGCCATTGTTTATCCATTGCTCTCTTCGACCAATTCAACACTTTATGTCCGATTTTATCCAAAGGAAAAATACTTTGACTGGACAACAATTCGGACAGAATCCTATGGTACTCCATCGGGTGTTTTTAAATGGGTGATTAAATAATCAAATCATCTACCGATCGTTTTGGAACGTAGTGAACTCCGTTTTCATCGCGATAGTATTTGATATCTCCATCTTCTTTAATGTTGGTAATCACCACCTTTTCAATGGGTTTTCCCAGTGCAACCACGTCGATTATTTCGAAACGGTCGGTAAGGTTGAGAATCGCAGACAGACGAGGTTTATTAATTGCCCTTAGAATACATCCGCCCAACCCTTTATCAACAGCTCCAAGCAGTATGTTTTGCATTGCGATTCCGTCATCACAAAGAAAATTGTCCGAAATATCGCGGTCGAGCAAAACGACAATATAAGCTGAAGGACGTTCTCCTTCTTTGGGCCCGGGCCACGTTTTCAGATAGCCAGCCCATGTCAAGGTCGAAAAAATTAGTTCGTTCACGACTTTGTCGTTGCTTAAAAAATACTTCAAAGGTTGCGCGTTTCTGCCCGAAGCGGCATGCCGTGCAAGCTCAATTAACTCAACAAGCGTTTCGCGGTCAATCACGAATTCCTCATCAAATCTCCGGTAACTTCGGTTTTTTAATACTAAATCCTTAAAATCCATATTGTTTAATTTTGATGTCTTGCAATCTTTTTTGTCATTAAAGCGAACAAATTTATACGTAAATTTTAAAAACCACCACTATTTGCTAAGTTTGCACCCAAATACTAAAATTAGTCATCAGTCAATCTAACTGAATGGAAATTCTTCTTGTCCTTCTTGTAGGCTGTTTCTCAGGAATGATAACAGGTCTGACAGGAGCCTCGGGTGTAATGGTTGTGGTCCCGCTTATCACAATTCTATTTAAATTTCCAATTCACGAAGCAATTGGAACGAGTCTCGTTGTTGATGTATTGACCTCACTGATGATTTCGGCAACCTACTTCAAAAATGACAATATAACACTCAAAGCTGCGGGATGGGTAGCCATATCATCGGTAACAATGGCACAGATTGGCGCCCGTTTTTCTGACAAAATTCCCGAACGTGGACTTGATTCAGGCTTTTCGTTTGTATTGGTTGTGCTCGCTTTAATAATCTGGAGAACCGGAATTAAACGGGATAAAGTGCCGGTTGCTCCATTCGATTTATCTGATTATAAATCCCCTTTGTGGCGTCTTATTCTATCTGTTTTACTGGCTGGCGGAAGCGGTTTTCTGACCGGATTCATAGGTGCCGGTGGCGGGACAAATATTTTATTGATTCTGTTGTTTGTGAATAAGTTCCCGATGCATAAGGCGCTCGGAACCTCCATCCTGATCATGTCGTTTACCGCTTTATCGGGTGTTATCGGCCATGCATCTTTTGGTAATGTAAATATTCTGACTGGAATTACATTGGCTGCTAGTGCGATACCTGCAGGAATTTATTGCGCCCGGTTCACGAGCAGGATCAGCGAGAAATCGCTGTCGCGCGTAATGAGCGGCGTTTACATTATCTTAGGGGTGGTGATGATGTTCATTAATTTGAGGAACTCATAA
>JAAFHB010000362.1 GCA_010906965.1 Mariniphaga sp.
AATCAACGAAACGATTGAGTTGCCGGTGAGCGTTTTTGCACAGGATCCCGCAATGAAGAATGTGGAGGTTTCCGTGAGTCCAAATACCTTGCTCTCGATCAATGGAAATGATAAAATGGCAGTCTCCTTTGCAGCTGTTGGTGAAAAAGATGTTCTGTTTAGTCTTAAATCGGGAACCGAAACAGGCAAAGGGACGATTGTGGTTACTGCACGTTCAGGAAACGAGAAGGCAACATACAGTGTTGAGGTTGATATCCGGAATCCAAATCCGATGATGGTAACCAGTCAGACGGATGTTATAATGGCATCGCAAGGTAAGGCATTTTCGCTTCAGCCTTTCGGCGCGCCTGGTACAGGATCAACCATCATTGAAGTATCGGCTTCATTACCGATGAATCTTGGGAAGCGACTCGAATACCTGATTGATTATCCGCATGGATGTATCGAGCAAACTGTTTCAGCTGCGTTTTCACAGCTCTATATCAATCAATTTGTCAATCTGGATGGAAAGAAAAAGGCTGAAGTAGAGTCTAATATAAGGGCAGGACTTGATCATCTTCGTAAATTTCAATTGGCAGACGGTAGCTTTACTTACTGGCCGGGCGATAATTATCCATCCTTATGGGGAACTTCATGGGCAGGGAATTTCATTGTCGAAGCTGAAAATTTGGGCTTTGTGATTCCCGGTGAACTCAAAAAGCGATGGCTAAACTATCAGAAGAGCGCAGCAAATTCATGGCGGAAAGAATTAACCGACCGGGGAATGGTACTTGATCAGGCTTACCGGCTTTACACATTGGCTTTGGCAAATGCGCCGGCGCTTGGTGCGATGAACCGGCTTCGCGAAACGCCCGATTTACCATTGGAGGCACGCTGGAAATTGGCTGCAGCGTATGTGCTGGCTTCGCGACCCGAAGTGGCAGATCAACTGGTAGATATGACGAAACTTGAACCATCAGAATATCAACGGGAAGGAATCACATTTGGATCTTCCTTACGCGACCGCGCCATATTGCTCGAAACATTAACATTGATGAAGAAAAAAGCAGAGGCATTCAGCGTTGCAAAAAAAATCTCTGCTGCACTGTGCAACAATCAATGGATGAGTACGCAAACTACAGCAAACTGTCTGTTGGCCATGTCGCGATTCGCAGGTAAGAATAATAAACCTGATGACCGGTTTAAATTCAGGTTTAATGTAAACGGAAAACCGGAAGAGCTGGTGATTGATAAAGTCACTTATACGAAAGAGCTTCCCGCGTTTGATGGAAGAATGCCGGTGAAGGTGGATAATCTGTCAGGATCTGATTTGTATGTAACAATCGTTCAGAAAGGTATTCCACTAAAGGTCGATGTTCCCGCGAAACAAAACGGTTTAAAGCTTGATGTTGCCTATCTAAATGCTGATGGAAAGCCGGTTGATATTGCCAATCTTCCGAAAGGATCTGACTTTAATGCGATTGTTCGGGTTAAAAACATAAGTTTTGTGGAAGTTGATAATCTGGCGCTTACACAAGTCTTCCCCTCAGGTTGGGAGATCATCAATGAGCGGCTGTTTGGTGGACAAGCCGGGTCGCAGTTTAATTACCGCGATATCCGCGATGACCGGGTCCTTACCTATTTCAGCCTTAAAATGAATGAGCAGAAAGAGTTTAAGGTGAAGCTAAATGCAACTTATGCTGGTACTTACTTTTTGCCGCCTGTGCAGTGCGAAGCGATGTACAACAATGCTGTTTCAGCTAATAATTCAGGGATGAAGGTGGTGGTTGGGAAATAGAGTTGTATGAATTGCCCCTGGCTTTTGGCTGTTGATAAATGGGAGAAGCAAAAATTATGAATTGCCACTGGCTTTAGCCAGTGGATTGCAAATTGAACAACAATAGGGCTTTAGCCAAAATATTGAATAATAATGATTTTAACATGACTATTAATATTTCGGCTAAAGCCACTTGTGTTTTCAATCTCATTTATCCTCCAGCTAAAGCAGGAGGCAATTCAATAACCATGAAGATTATAGAAATCTGAATTTACAAATGAATCAATTAACAGGGCAAAACCTTTTAAATACCATCCGGCGTCACAAAATAGTTACTTGTTTAGTGGTGATTGTCATCCTGTTTCTGCTGGTTCCTGTAGTTCGTTTTAATGTTCCATACAGCACAGTAATTGAAGCCAGTGATGGTTCTCTTCTAGGTGCGAAGATTGCCGGTGACGGTCAGTGGCGATTCCCGCGTCGGGACAACTTGCCGGAGAAATTCATAAAATGCATCATTCGTTTTGAAGACCGGAAGTTCTATTATCATCCTGGAATCGATCCGATTGCTGTTGCAAGGGCGATCGGTCAAAATTTCAGGGCTAACAAAATCGTAAGCGGTGCAAGCACGTTATCGATGCAGGTTGTAAGGCTTTCGCGAAAGGAAGAAAAACGGACTTTCGTTGAAAAGCTATTCGAAATGGTACTGACTTTACGACTGGAAGCTTCAACATCCAAGAATGAAATCCTCTCTCTTTATGCAGCCCATGCCCCGTTTGGAGGCAATGTGGTGGGTTTGGAAGCAACATCATGGCGCTACTTTGGATGTGCTGCCGATCAGCTTTCGTGGGGTGAAACGGCAGGACTGGCAGTGCTGCCAAATGCTCCGTCGCAGTTATTCCCTGGTAGAAACGGGGAACAGCTTAAAGCAAAGCGGGATCGCTTATTGCGTAATCTGTTATTCGATCATACGATTGACCAAGTCACCTATGAGCTGGCTGTTTCGGAACCGTTGCCCGGAAAGCCCGGACAATTACCTGATCTCGCGCACCATCTTTTGAATAAATGCGCTTCTCCAACCAATCAGGCAGTTGTCAGAACAACCATCGACAGGCAATTACAAATAGCTGCTCAACGGATCATCGATCAGCAGATACCACGGTTAAAGGGGAACCAGATTTTCAATGCGGCTTGTGTTGTGGCTGAAGTTAAAACAGGTAAAATCCTCGCATATATCGGAAACGCTGATTGGAGCGATCCGCACGGCGGGGCAGTTGATATGATTGAGGGACGCCGCAGTACAGGCAGCATCCTGAAACCATTCCTTTTCACCGCAATGCTCGACGATAGCAAAATGATGCCCAATGCACTGATGCCCGACTTGCCTCTCTATTTCTCGGGATATGCGCCACAAAACTTTGATCTTCAATTTCGGGGCGCTGTACCAGCTTCGGAAGCGTTAATCCGCTCATTGAATGTTCCTGCCGTATTTATGCTCAAAAACTATACGCCGGTCCGGTTTCTCGATATTATGAAACGGATCGGACTAACTACTTTCAATAAAGGTGCTGATCACTATGGTTTGTCACTGATTTTGGGTGGGGGAGAGGCGACACTCGAAGAGCTCGTATCGGCTTACGGATCAATGGCTCGCGTGCTTAATCGTTTTAATATCAAAGGTGAATACAATTCAGTTGATTATAGATTGATTGATTACCTCCCTTCCGGGGAAAAGAAGGATTTGCCGGATGGTAAGTTTGTTTTTCGTGCCGCATCGATCTGGCAGACATTGAATATACTGACTGAGTTAAATCGCCCCGAAGAAGAATCCGGATGGCAGCAACTCTCTTCATCGGGAAGACTGGCGTGGAAAACAGGTACCAGCTTTGGCTTTCGCGATGCATGGGCGATTGGTGTGAACCCGAAATATGTGATCGGTGTCTGGGTAGGAAATGCAAATGGCGAAGGGCGTCCAGGATTAACAGGAGGTTTGGCCGCTGCTCCGATCCTTTTTGAGTTAAGCGCCTTACTGAACTCCGATCATTGGTTTGAAAAGCCATTGGCCGGTATGTTACCGGTGGCTGTTTGTCGCGAGAGTGGTTACAGGGCTTCGGTGAATTGTAACGAAACGGATACAGTGATGGCACCCGCTGCCTGTCTGAACAGCGCCGCCTGTCCATATCATGTGAAGATTCACCTCGATGCGAACAGACAGTATCTTGTAAATGCAGCTTGTTATCCGCAAGACCAGATTGTCAACGAGAACTGGTTTATTCTTCCCCCCGCGATGGAGTATTATTACCGCAAGAATCATCCCGGTTATCGCGCTCTGCCGGTTTGGTTACCTGTAGCCAGGCAAAGTAATGATATTCAGATGGTTGAACTAATCTATCCAGATGACCGGCTGATGGTTTATCTTCCAA
>JAAFHB010000363.1 GCA_010906965.1 Mariniphaga sp.
ATGTAATTTTCTTTGAAGCCGGGAAAATTCATACTCCCGGCGAAGTGATGATCAAGAGCAATCAAACCGTGTATATCGAAGGTGGCGCCATTGTACACGGGCATTTGATGACAGACAAAGGTCGAAATATCAAGATTATGGGGAGAGGAATCCTTGATAACAGGTTGTATTCAAGGGGCGAGCACCGTCCCATCGAAATAAATGAATGTGAAAATGTGTTGATTGACGGCATTATTTTGTCGGAAGGTAAACATTGGAGTTGCGCGTCTTTCGCCTCTAAAAATGTAACCTACAACAACCTGAAAATCGTGTCGGACAACGATTGGGACGACGGGATTGATATTGTGGGTTCACAAAATGTATTGGTTAATAACTGTTTTATCCGCACAAAAGATGATTGCATTGCAGTGAAAGCTGGCGTAAATTATTTTACCAGATTCAATAGCAGTTTTAATGTCGATAATGTGACGGTTCAAAACTCGGTGCTGTGGAATGGCATCTGGGGAAATGCCCTCGAAATTGGGTTTGAAACCCGCACCGACACCATAAAAAACGTAACCTTCAAAAACTGCGACCTCATTCATGTGGAAGGGCCGGAGGGCACTTTTACCATTCATAACGGCGACCGCGCCGTGGTGTCAAATGTCTTGTATGAAGATATACGTGTGGAGGATTCGAGAGGCTGGCTGATTGATTTCAAGATACTCAATTCACAATATTCAAAAGACAAGCAAAAAGGGAAGATTGAGAATGTGAGATTTAAAAATATTTCGGTTGAAGGGGATCGCTTTCCTTATTCCCAGCTTTTGGGTTTCGATGAAACGTACCGGATAAAAAATGTTGAGATTGAAGATTTTTTTATTCAGGGAGAAAAAATCAACAGCACTTACAACGGGATGATTACTACTATTCACTGCGATGATATCATTTTTAAATAATTCGAAATGAAAAAATTATTCCTTCTATTTTTCACGATTTGCATATTGATTCAAATTGGGTTTTCTCAAAAAACAACCCAAGGTGAATTGAATAGTAATTATTTTAAAAATCCGCCACAATCGTCAAAAGTGCATACCTGGTGGCATTGGGTGCAGGGCTCCATATCAAAAGATGGTATCACTAAAGATCTTGAAAGTATGAAAGCCCAGGGAATTGCAGAGGCAACTATTCTGAATGTGGGTTTAATTGACAACAAAACATATTTGGTACCGCAAGTAAAGTTTGGTACCGATGCCTGGTATGATATGTTCAAATGGGCACTAACAGAGGCTAAAAGATTGGGCTTTACCATTGGCGCTCATAACTGCGATGGCTGGAGTTCGAGTGGTGGCCCATGGATTACACCTGAGAAATCAATGAAAATGTTTACCTGGTCTAATACCAATATCGAAGGAGGCAAAACAGTTTCCATACAACTGGAACGCCCCTTTGGCAGGAATAATTTTTATAAAGATGTTTCAGTGGTTGCCTTTCCTTCATCCACGGAAATAAATTCTTTTCAAAAAGCAAAGCCAACGATATTGTTGAATGACAGCTCGAATGCCAATGTGTTGGCAGATGGCAACCCTGTTAGTATTGTAAAATTAGACAGAGGAAATAATATTACTTTCCAATTTAATTCTGAATTTGAAGCTGATAAAATTTCTTTGTTGCCAAGAAAAGAATTTACCTGGAGCAGCCCGAAAGATTTTGAGATGAGCTACGTATTGTCTTTATCATCCAATGGAAAAGACTTTCAGCAACTGCTTGAATTTAAAGTAAAAGGGCTGAATGAAATCAAACAAATTGAAATTCCCGCTACCAAATCCAAGTACTACAAATTAACAATAAAAGATTTCGGATATACAGATTCGTGGTTGGCATTAACATTGGCAGAGATAGAATTGCTAAAGAAAGATGAATCGCCTTCTTACAATCCAGGCATTCCATTTCATCAGGAAAAAACAGTGATGGTAAAAGCCGGCGACAAATCCGTTTTCGAAAGTGCCGGAACTTCTTTTGGCACTATCGACGAAAGTGAGGTTCTGGACATTTCGGATAAAATGGATGCGAATGGGATGTTGAAATGGAATGCACCTGCTGGTAATTGGAAAATCATCAGATTTGGATATACCACTACAGGTGCTGTAAATGCGCCAGCTACAAAAGAGGGCGAAGGTTTGGAGTGTGATAAAATGGACTCCAGTGTGGTAGAATTTCATTTCAGCCAGTTCCCTCAAAAATTAATTGATAAAGCCGGTAACATGGCAGGCAACACCTTTAAATTTCTGTTGATAGATAGTTGGGAATGTGCCTTTCAAAATTGGACTCAGAGCCTGCCGCATGAATTTGAAGCCAGAAGAGGATATAAAATCACCCCATTCATTCCCGCCTTATGTGGCGAAATGGTGACTGACGCTGCTACCAGCGAAGCATTCTTATTTGACTTCCGCACCACTATTGCTGATTTAATACAGAACAATTACTATAAAAAATTCAACAGTCTTTGTCATAAAAACAAACTGGAAATGCATGCCGAAATTATCTACGGCGGCCCTGGATATCCACCATTGGATGTACTAAAAACAAATCAATATGCCGATATGCCCATGTTTGAATTTTGGACGGGGCACAACGGTAAAACCACCACGTTGGAATACAATGCTTCTAAAAATGTATCCCTGGAGTTTTTGGCAAGTGCTACTTTGTTTAATAATAAAAAAGTATTGGGATCGGAGGCTTATACGGGCACAGCGCATTACAGCGAATCTCCTGCGGAATTAAAACCTTATGGTGACCGGGCTTATTGCTCTGGCATTAATCAAATGATATTGCATAGCTATGTACACCAGCCTACTGATAGTTTGCCCGGAATGACACTTGGCGGATTTGCTTCTCATTTTAACCGAAACAACAGCTGGTTCAATTTTGCAGGTTCATGGATGGATTACCAATCGAGGATCCAGTACATGTTGCAGCAAGGGCAAATGCAGGCAGATGTGTTGTATTATGTAGGCGATCAGCTGCCTCAATACCTCGAAGCAGGAAACGCCGTGAATGTGCCAATTGGTTACCAAATTCACGTAGCCAATTACGATATCCTTAAAAATAAGATTGCAATAAAAAATGGCAAATTAACCTATGGCAATGTTACTTTCTCACTACTTACCTTACCCGAAAATATGGGAATGGAACTGGCCACGTTGCAGCGATTGGAAGAATTAGTAAAAGCAGGCCTTGTAGTATATGGACCAAAACCAACCAAACTACTGTCGATGAATGGAATCAGGAATAATGGGACACAGTTCAGTCAATTGGTAGAAAAACTCTGGGGTAAAGTTGACGGCAAAAGTATTGCCGAAAACACTTACGGCAAAGGCAAAATTTATTGGGGCGAACCCATGAAAACAGTGTTGGATAAAATCAATCTGAAACCCGATTTTCAAACCATCATTAGCGATACAGCTACCTTCTTATATACCCACAGGATGTCAGGAGATAAAGATATTTACTTTGTATTCAACCAACAGGACAAGGAGAATAGCCGGGATTTGTACTTCAGATCTATGAATTCTTCCGTCAAGGAATATAATCCCAAAGACGGTTCAATTTCTCCCATCGCCTATACCAAAACGAAGGATGGCAGAACCAGGATCCCTTTCACATTCGGTCCCAGAGAATCAAGGATTTTTATCTTCGAAAAGGGAGATGGAAAACCAATAAAGCCGGAGATTAAAAAGAAAGAATCTTTTGAGATTACAGATTTTATAGGCACCCTTAGTTTTGATACCCGTGGTTATGGAAAAATTGAACCTATAAATATTTCCATCTTAAAATCCTTAACGGATTATGAGAACATGGATATCAAATACTTCTCTGGTTTTTCCAACTACAAAATAAACTTTAAAGCACCTGTTTCTTATCTAAATAAAGGCGAGAAAGTTATGCTTGATTTAGGACAGGTTGGCGTAACTGCCAGCGTAATCTTGAATGGAAAGTTGTTAGGAACGGTTTGGTACACCAATACTCAATTTGATGTTAGTGGATTGCTGAAAGAAGAAAACAACTTACAGGTTACTGTTGGCAACGAGTACCGGAATAGAATAATTGGCGATTTCGTGGAGTATGGAAAGCTTAAAAATATTTGGACAACTTCTCCTGTTTCCGACTTCCTTGATAA
>JAAFHB010000364.1 GCA_010906965.1 Mariniphaga sp.
ACCAACCGAAAAATTGTCGACCATATCTCAGACATAAATCTCACTTACAGCGATATTGCCAGGGAATACCTTTTAAGGGAAGGATTACCAGCGGATCAGATCATCAAGACCGGCAGCCCGATGTTTGAGGTGCTGAATGCGAACATGCCTCAGATTGATGCTTCAGATGTTTTAACCAGACTTTCAGTTAAAAAGAACAACTATTTTGTAGTCTCTGCTCATCGCGAGGAGAATATCAATTCTGATAACTTTGACAAGCTTGTTAAGGTATTGAATTTCGTTGCTGAGAAATACCAACTGCCGGTCATAGTTTCAACCCATCCGCGTACTCGGAATAAAATTAACGAAAAAGGGATACAGTTTCATCCGTTGATCCAATTAATGAAACCTTTGGGATTCCATGATTACAACCATCTTCAAAAAAATGCCAAAGCGGTATTATCCGACAGCGGAACGATCTCGGAAGAATCATCCATTATGAACTTCCCTGCACTGAACATCCGTGATGCCCACGAACGCCCCGAAGCAATGGAGGAAGCTTCGGTAATGATGGTTGGAATGAATTACGATCGTATATTACAAGGCCTGGCAATTCTTGAAAATCAAAATATAAATCAAATTCAAACGCTTAGACCAGTTGCTGATTATTCAATGCCAAATGTTTCGGATAAAGTCTTAAGAATCATTGTCAGCTACACCGATTATATTAACAGGGTCGTTTGGTCAAAAAACACTTCGTTGTAAGCGCTGATTCTTCCAATGATTTTATCCGGTACGGTTAGTATATTTGTAATAAAAGGCACAAAGTTTAAATGCTATTCAAGGAAACAGTTGACCCGTCAACCCTGGAATTACTAGGTCAGATTCAGCAAAAGCCCTATTTTAAAGACTTTTACCTTGTTGGAGGTACAGCCTTGGCTTTGAAAATTGGCCACCGTAAATCTGTTGACATTGACCTGTTCTCAAATTTTATAAATCTACGATGCAACTAATGCTTATCTAAAACAATTTAGTTAAGCTGTTATCAAGAAACCTGCTGATCATCAAATTAAACCATCACTTAATCATTAATAATATGACCCAAAAAACCGCATTAATCACCGGTGTTACCGGACAAGACGGCGCTTACCTAAGTGAGTACCTGTTGAAAAAAGGATACATTGTTCATGGCATCAAACGCCGCTCGTCGATGTTTAACACCGAACGCATCGATCATATTTACCAGGATCCGCATGTTGAAAATCGCAATTTCATGCTTCACTATGGTGATATGACTGACTCGATGAACATTACACGCATCGTTCAGGAAACCCAGCCGGATGAGATCTACAACCTCGCGGCCATGAGCCATGTGGCTGTAAGTTTCGAAACGCCGGAATATACAGCCAATGCCGATGGAATTGGGACACTTCGGCTGCTCGAAGCCGTCAGGTTACTCGGAATGACCAAAAAGACGCGCATCTACCAGGCATCGACCTCTGAATTGTACGGAATGGTTCAGCAGGTTCCTCAGTCTGAGAAGACACCATTCTATCCGCGTTCACCATATGCTGTCGCAAAGATGTATGCATACTGGATTACAGTCAACTACCGCGAAGCTTATGGGATGCATGCAAGCAACGGGATTCTGTTTAACCACGAAAGCCCGATCAGAGGAGAGACGTTTGTAACGCGCAAGATCACACGCGCTTTGAGCAAGATTGCTTTGGGTATGCAGGATCGTCTATTCCTTGGTAACCTCTCTTCGAAACGCGACTGGGGCCATGCGAAAGATTATATCAAGGCCATGTATCTGATACTCCAGCAAGACGAAGCAGATGACTATGTAATTGCAACAGGCATTACAACTACCATCCGCGATTTTATCAAAATGGCTACTGCGGAAATCGGACTGGAAATCTCTTTTTCAGGCGAAGGAGCCGACGAAAAGGGTTTTATTGCCGGTGTTGATGAGAAAAAATTTATTGCCACCGTCGGAGAACAATACCTGGAAGGTATCAAATCACGCCTCTCTTCTTCTCTCCCTGTCTCTCCCTCTCATGGTCACCCTCTCTCTCCCTCTCAGATAGTTGGTGTCGACCCAGCCTATTTCCGTCCAACAGAAGTAGATCTGCTGATTGGCGATCCGACAAAGGCAAATACTAAATTAGGCTGGATACCACAATACGATCTTAAAGGTCTTGTTGAAGACATGATGCAATCGGACATTAAACTGATGAAGAAAGATGCATGGCTCAGGGAAGGCGGATACAGGACACTTAACTATTTCGAATAAAGCATCCACAAATCCACACTAATTCAAACACAAATGGACACAAATGAATATCCATTTAAGGAAGAGTGTTATAGGATAATCGGGGCGTGCATGAATGTTCACAATGTACTTGGATGTGGGTTTCTGGAGCCTGTTTATCAGGAGGCACTTTTAATTGAATTTTCAGAGCGAAATATTCCTTTTCTAAAGGAAAAAGTGCTGGATGTATATTATAAAAAGTACCTTCTGGATAAGAAATATGTTGCAGATTTTTTATGCTATGGAGAAGTCATTCTTGAACTTAAAGCCATAGATGATCTTCATCCTGTTCATATCGCACAGGTTTTGAATTATCTGAAAGTAACCGGAAAGAAAATTGGGTTATTAGTCAATTTCGGAACAACAAAACTCCAGTATAAGCGTGTTATTCTTTAAATTAATAAAAACAATTTCCACAAATTCACACAAATAATCCTCGAATGGACACAAATGATTTTTGATTTGGGTGTATTGTGAAACATTTGTGTTCATCTGTGGACAAAAATTTCCCATTTGCGGATAAAATAAAATCATGAATAAAGATTCAAAAATATATGTTGCCGGCCATAATGGCTTAGTAGGCTCTGCAATAACAAAGATTCTTAAAGGGAAAGGATATACCATTGTCATCGGACAATCCTCTACTGAATTGAACCTGATGGATACGAATGCCGTCAATGCTTTCTTTGAAACAGAACAACCCGAATATGTAATCCTTGCAGCAGCTAAAGTTGGCGGCATTATGGCCAACAGCACTTTTCGCGGGCAATTTATCTACGAGAATCTGATGATTCAAAACAATGTGATTCATGCCTCTTACCTCAACAATGTAAAGAAGTTACTATTTCTGGGAAGTACCTGCATCTATCCGCGCGATGCGCCTCAACCGATGACCGAAGATTGCCTGTTAACCGCACCGTTGGAATATACGAATGAGCCTTACGCAATCGCAAAAATTGCAGGAATCAAGATGTGCGAAAGCTACAACATGCAGTATGGTACCAATTACATTTCGGTAATGCCGACCAATCTATATGGTCCTAACGACAATTTCGATCTCGAAAAATCCCATGTTCTTCCTGCGATGCTCCGGAAAATGTATCTGGGTAAATGTCTCGAAGATAACAATTGGGATGCCATTCGGGAAGATCTGAAAAAAAGACCGATTGAAGGAGTAAACGGCGAAGGAGAGACGAAGGGACGAAGGGACGGAGAGAAAGTGAGAAGGGGAGAAAATGAAAATGCAATTCTGACTGTACTCAATAAATATGGCATCCGAATCACTCCCTCACTCCCTCACCCCCTCAATCAATCCCAATCCATGAAATCGCATTTAGAATCCGTGCAATCCGTTAACGTCGAGATTTGGGGAAGCGGTGCACCCATGCGTGAATTCCTCTGGAGCGAAGAGATGGCTGATGCCTGTGTTTACCTGATGGAACGCATAGATTTCAAGGATGTCAATCCTTGTAATCCATCAAATTCCGCGCAATCCGCATCTTGTGAAATTCGCAATACACACATCAACATTGGCACTGGCAAAGAGATCTCCATTCGTGATTTAGCTTATCTGATCAGAGATAAAGTAGGCTTCAAAGGTGAATTAGTCTTCAATGATTCAAAACCCGATGGAACAATGCGTAAATTGACAGACCCTTCAAAACTTCATAAATTAGGGTGGAAACATCAGATTGAGATTGGGGAAGGTGTGGAAATGTTGTATAAGTGGTACTTGGGTCGCGAATAAACGCTAATTTTGACGAATTAAAACGAACGATATGACCGATATCCTCTTTAAAGAAGAGAGTTTCAAAATTATCGGAGCATGTATGAAAGTACATTCTGAACTAGGTCCAGGTTTT
>JAAFHB010000039.1 GCA_010906965.1 Mariniphaga sp.
GCGTTCCTGTTGTTTTTGAAGACAAAAGGGGTGCAACTGAGGTTTTGAAAAAGCTTCGGAAAATTCCGCATCTTGTTTCAGCAGTTATCTATGACACTAAATATGTTCCTTTTGCTTCATTTGGTAACGATTCTATTCAAAAGATATCACAAGGTGATAAATTCTTTTTGAAGGATATCCTATTTCGAAATAACTCGATGTTTATGAGTGTCCCGATAAGCTTAAATGGGAAAAGGCTTGGTGCGTTGATTGCTGAAATTGATTTGAATTTCAGGGAGAAGCAAAATCTGGAAGAAATTATATTTTTTATCGTGCTGTTTTTTACCCTTGTTGTTATATCTATGATACTTGCTTATTTTGTTGGTGGTGTATTGGCGAAACCGCTTCTGCTCTTGTCGACGAAAATGAGAACGATATCGAAGGATAATACCTTTGATGAATACATTGACATTTTCAGAAAGGATGAAATTGGAGGGTTGATTCACGGATACAATTACATGTTGAGCCAATTGGCTAAATGGAAAAATAAACAGCTTGAAACAGAAGCCGAACTTCGGAATTCCAACGAAATCCTTGAATTAAAGGTTGTTGACCGAACAAAGGATTTAAATTCTGCACACCAAAAGCTGCAAAATCACCTTCGAAACGAGCAGGCAATTCTTGAGAGTTTACCTTATGGAATAGTCCTAATTGATAATAATTCTGAGATTATTGAGATTAACCGGTTTGCACTGAACCTATTGGGCTATTTTTCTGAAAAGCCAAAACATATCACTGAAATAAGTCGTGAAAGTAATTATAAGGCCAGTAAATCGAAATCTCCTGACGGTTATTCCGAGCCTTATCAATCTCGTCAATCTGAATTAATCAGCCTGAACGGTGCTGTGGTTCCGGTTCTGAAATCGGCCATGGAGATTGATTACAATGGTCAGAAAGTTTTGCTTGAGGCATTTGTGGATATTTCAGACTTGAAGAAAATACAAAGGGAACTCATTGAAGCAAAGGAGAAAGCACAGGAATCAGATCGGTTAAAGTCAGCTTTCCTGGCGACCGTAAATCATGAACTCCGCACGCCTTTAAACCATATTCTGGGTTTCAGCGAATTAATAAAATCGGGGGTGGAGCCTGATGATGCCAGAAGTTTTGCGAATGATATTCAAACAAGCGGTAAGAATTTGATGACCATCATTGAAGATGTTTTTGATCTGGCATTAGCAGAGGAAGCTAAAATCAAAATCCGCAAACAGTCATTCCGGTTGATGGATCAGTTTCGTGAGAATAAAGCTTCCTTCGAGAATATTCTGCAGACATCCGGCAAGGAGGATCAGATTAACCTGATTTTTAAACCTGAAAATAAGTCATTGTCGGGATACTACTTGGCAGACAAGAGCAAGATTAATCAGGTGCTTGTTCACCTGTTCAAGAATGCAATAAAATTCACCAGTAGCGGGACGATCGAAGTAGGGTTTAAAGTCAAGGATGATAATCAATTGATCTATTACATAAAGGATACTGGAATAGGAATCCCGGCGGAGAAGCTTTCTGTAATATTTGATTTTTTCCGTCAGGGTGATGATACTTTGACACGTGCCTATGGCGGACTTGGCATAGGATTAGCCATATCTTTAAGAATATCCAGATTGTTAAACGGATCATTGACAGTGGAGTCAGAACAGGACAAAGGGAGTATATTTTATTTCACTGTACCGGTTGAAGTATCCGAAAAGGCGGAATGAAATGGTTTAATGAAAATAAACGAAGCCGATGTATTAACACCGGCTTCGTTCTAACGCTTAACTCTTATTCGTTCACTTTTAATAGTTTCATCATCTTTTTTGCAATATCGGTGTTTTCCATGAATCCTGTAAATTGATCAGCACCAGGACCAAATGCATAAACCGGAACGGCAATACCAGTGTGCCCACCTGAAGTAAATTTGCCAGTCACCATTCCTTTTTTATAATCACCACCATTGAGGGTCATTCCTCCTGTTTCGTGGTCGGCAGTTACAATAATCAACGTTTCTCCGTTAGCGGCCGCAAATTTCAAGGCAGCACCAATTGCTCTGTCGAAATCAAGCGTTTCGAGAACTACGCCCGGTGTCTTATTCTCGTGAGCAAGAAAGTCAATCTGAGAACCTTCAACCATTAGAAAAAAGCCTTTTTTACCTTGCGAAAGCAGGTTGATTGCTGTCTGCGTTGCCTGAACGAGTACCTCACCCCGTTCAGGCATTGGTGCGTCATGTTCCTGTGCCGTAAATCCGGCCAGTTTACCCGATTTAACTTTTTGAATATCACCTATATTGTATAAAACCTGATAGCCTTTATCTTTCAATTCCTTGCTCAGGTTCTTTCCATCTTTTCGCGCTTCGAAATTTTTAATTCCTCCGCCAATAAAAACGTCAATATTAGTTTTCAAAAAATCGGCAGCGATATCTTCGTAACTACTTCTTGAAGACGCATGCGCAATAAACGAAGCAGGAGTGGCATGGGTGATGGCCGAGGTGGATACAAGTCCAGTCTTAAGCCCTTTTTTCTCTGCAAGTTCGCGTATGTTCGTAACAGGTTTTTTGTCAGGATCGACGCCAATAGCTCCGTTGTAGGTTTTGATGCCACTGGAGAGCGCAGTGCCGCCTGCTGCAGAATCGGTGATGTAATTATCTGATGAATAAGTTTTTGAAAAGCCAATGTTTTTAAAGTTTTCTAAATACAGGTGCCCGCCATTGGCTGTCATGGCGGAATAAACTTGGGCAAGACCCATCCCGTCACCGATCATCAGGATAATATTCTTCGTCCGTTTTTTACCAGTTGGCTGCATATAATTCTGAACTTCATAAAACGATCCACCGGGATAAAGTTCATTTAGCGCCTTGTTTTTTGGATCTTTGTATTCCTCCTGACCATATCCGTTGAAGGAGAAAAAGCCAAGCATTAAAATGCTGAATATCAAATAATTTAACGATTTTTTCGATTTAATCATGATTGCTATTTAAAATTTAAAATTTGTTGAATTTTGGTTTTTTAATTAGATTTCGATGTTCCTTTTTTGACAGTCTGATCTATTATACCTGCCTCCTTACCAGGGCGCAGAACAAGAGGCTGATGTTTCTTCTGAATACGCATATTGACCATTTCGACAAGTAATGAGAAAAAAACAGCGAAGTAAATATACCCTTTTGGAACTTCTACATGAACTCCTTCCAAAATCAACATAAACCCTATCAGAATCAGAAACGAGAGTGCCAAAATCTCGAGGGTAGGATGGGTAGCAATAAACTTACTGATTTTATTGGCAAAGAAAATCATGATAAACAAGGAGATAACCACTGCAAGAATCATAATTGAAAGATGACTTGTCAATCCGATTGCTGTTAAGATCGAATCGAAAGAAAAAACAATATCAAGCATGATGATTTGAATGATCACCTTCGATAATACTGCGCCAACACCAGCCGGACCTCCTTCGTGTAGATTCTCCATTTTAGCATGAATTTCAGATGTGCTTTTTGCAAGCAAAAATAATCCTCCAGCCAATAGAATTAGTTCCCGGATGCTGAATCCGACATTGAAAACAGAAAAGAGCGGTTCAGTCATGCTCTTGGTCATCCACGAGATGATTGTTAAAAGTAATATTCTGAATATGAGTGCAATGCTTAATCCTAATCGCCTTGCGTATTGTTGCTGGCTGGCAGGAAGCTTATTGGTGACGATTGAAATAAAGATGACATTGTCAACTCCTAAAACAATTTCCAGAAAGGTCAGCGTAAGCAAGGCTACCCAAGCTTCGGCCGTAAAAAATATTTCCATGATCTGATTTACTTGTAGTTATAAATATTTTGCGATGAATTACTTTTGTTCGACACAATGTTCTGTTGTGAAGTTCTGCAAATATAAAAATATTATGGCCTTGAATCTGATGCAGTAACAAACAGAGGCGGTTAAATCCTAAATGTTTTCAAAATGTAATAACTTTGTGTTAATTCAAGACTTCCCTCCTTCAAAATCATCCCGAAGGTAGAATCGAATTCCGGTTACACTGATTTCCATCCCCACAACTCCGATCACAATCAGCTTAACGAGTATTTTTTCTCCTTTCCAACGCGGAAGTTTTGCCCGGATGGCAAATTGATTCAGCGTGAGATTCTGATTCGATGCGATTAACGAAAGCGGTCGCTTTTCTTCGTCCGAAAACCGTATATGAACGCCTTGCGGGCTTTTCTGCTGCTCCCAAACTTTCATAAGAATGGATGGCGCAACAATATTTTGATCGTCTTTTCGGATATAAACCAGCCATTTGCCATCTTCATTCTGCGCCAGATGTGGAATATCTTCTCTTTTTTGGACTACGATTTCGAGGACTGACTTTCCGTCGATCATCCATTGTATTGTTTGAAAATTGATGGGTGGCTTACTGTAAAGCCTGGCGGCTGCTTCGGCCATATAATACTCTTCGTCGGATTGTACACCTGCTACAGAACCGTTGTCTCTGATTCCAAGTAACAAACGACCGCCATCGGTATTCGCAAATGCCACCATCGACCGTGCGATTTTCCTCGAATCTTTGATGCAGTATTTAAAGTCCTGCCGCTGATGCTCGCCCTCGGCGATCATTTTGAGTAGTTTTAAGTTCATTTCAATAAATCACCTTCATTACGCACCGAAGACAGTCAAAGTCAAGTCGTAGTTCATTTATTCCATCATTCAATGAAAATGGCTCACTGAAATTTAACGGTTTTTGGCCGCCAAATTTTGGGCAGAATCCCATCTGGAACTTCAAACAATGCTTAGTTGTCATCACCGTTTTTCCATGAGGATCCGGCTGTTTTTCAAAAGCCATTTCAGGGTTCTCAACGCCATGACGTACGTAAAACTGTCGGGCAAGTTGGTTGCCGATATTTCCTTCAAAACCAATTTCTTTGTCAGGGTAAGGAATAATATTTGGTTCAATTGAAATCTGAGTCTTGATTTTTTTCTTTCGTGCCTCAGTGATCCGCTCAAGCAGATCGCGCCGCATTGAATTCAGTACCGATGCCTGGAAAAAGAATTTTTCGGTTCCATTGGTTTCGACTCCCGAAACAAAATAGGGTGTATCTCCTGATTTTGTGAGTTGGTGCGTGATTGTCTCTTTTGACTTTAAAATATCCCTGGCCGGGTTTTTTGGAAGATTGTACTCCGATGTTACCACAATCCCTGACTCGTCGAGTGCCGTTAGTTCAAAACCGTCGTCCGACTCAGCAATTTCAATCTTCACGGCGATTTTTCTGACAGTCAGATCGGCTTTCAGTTGTTGTTGAAAAAGATGATCGTAGTTTCGGTAAACTTTGGCTCCAGAATATATTCCGTTCATTTTATCCGGGAAAATACGATTTCTTTCAGTTATATTCACTTTAATACCAACACTTTCACCTGAAGCTGAAATAAACACGAGACCATCATTATTTGCAATTTCCAGGGCCGACTTGATTTCAAAATACTTCGTAGTCACCTGGGTCACATCTCCAACCAATTCACCCAAAAACTTAGGCGATTCGAAAGAGACAATCTCTTTTGATCTTCCGTGCAAAAAATAGTCTGTCGCGCCCCGATTGAATGATTTCGTAGGGTTGGCCTCAAAACTGAGATAACTTTTTCCTGTGGAAGCCGCCTGGAATTCAGGTTGGTCTTCAAGAAAAGCATCTATTTTCTTTCTGTAAAAAGCGGTGATGTTTTTGACATAGTCGACCTCTTTTAATCGCCCTTCGATTTTAAACGATTGTATGCCCGCCTCTGCCAGTTCTTTAATAGAACCTGACTGATTCATATCTTTCAAAGATAAAAGATGTTGATCGGCCGAAATCACCTTTTTATCAGCATCATAAAGTGTATATCGTTTCCGGCAGGGTTGTGCACAGGCTCCACGGTTGGCACTCCGCCCGCCGATTGCATGACTCAGGTAACAACGTCCACTAAAACTAACGCAAAGTGAACCGTGTACAAATGCTTCAAGCTCGATGGTGGTTTGGCTCCGGATATCACGGATTTGGTCAATACTCAATTCACGAGCAAGTACAGCTCGTTTAAAATGAACGGCTTCCAGGAATTTGATGTGCCCGGAGAGGTAATTGTGAAGCTGGGTACTTGCATGAAGTGCAATCGGCGGCAGGTCCATTTCAAGAATTCCCATGTCCTGAATAATCAAAGCATCAACTCCAATTTCGTACAGATTTTTTATTTGTTGCCTTGCATCCTCCAATTCGCTGTCGTACAATATGGTATTCAATGCGACATATACTTTGACTCCGAAAATCTGCGCCTCTTCAACCAGTTTTTCGATGTCGTGTAACGAATTGCCGGCATCTTCGCGTGCTCCAAATTTTGGACCGCCAATGTAAATAGCATCAGCTCCATGCGATATAGCGGCCCGGCCACAGATCAGATTTTTGGCAGGAGCCAGCAGTTCGATTATTTTTCTTGATGCCATTTTTATTAAATTTCAAGGATTGTGTCGTTAAAAAGCGCCGGTTTAAGCTCAACACTTTAAGCCAAATTTAAGCAATATCTACCTTGTTTTTTTGTTCCAGCAGCGCTTCCCAGTATTCAAGTGCCCGACGTGTGTGCGGAATTACGATTGTGCCGCCAACCAGGTTCGCAACCGAGAAAATCTCGAAAAGCTCCTCCGTGGTTACATCTAGTTCGCAGCATTTCTCGAGGTGATATTTAACACAGTCGTCGCAACGGAGTACCATCGAACTGACCAATCCCAGCATTTCCTTTGTTTTGGATGAAAGCGCACCGTCCATGTAGGTATTCGTATCAATATTATAAATCCGCTTCATAACCTTATTGTCGGACGCCAGAATTTTCGCGTTCATCTTCTCGCGGTAAACGCGAAAATCATTTATTAAATCACTCATAGATAGACTTATGTTGTATTTATTAAACTAAAATATTTCTTGAGGTAATTTAGGATGAAGTGGTTTAGACCGTAGAAAATAAACCAGCCAGCCTTCAGCCTAAAAAACCTAAAGCCTTTTTTATTCCTGCGGACAGTCAATCCGTTCTATTACATCCGCAATAAGTGTTGTCTGTGTACTATCTTTGATAATAACTCTCACATAATCACCAAACTTAAGATCTTTATTCGGAAATACAACGAGTTTATTTTGTGAAGTCCTTCCGGAAAACTCGCTTTTTTTCTTTTTAGAGACAGCTTCTGCCAACACTTCAAAGGTTTTACCGATATCGCGACGGTTATTTTCGACCGATATCCGGCTCTGTAATGCAATGATCTCTTCAAGCCTGCGTGCTTTTGTCTCCTCCGGAACGTCATCCTCGAAATGTGAATGTGCATAGGTTCCAGGTCGCATCGAAAATTTATACATGAACGATGTGTCGAACTGAACCTGCTCCATGAGCGAAAGTGTTTCCAGATGATCTTCTTCTGATTCAGTACAAAAACCACAAAACACATCACTTGTAATGCCGCATCCCGGAATTATTTCACGAATTGCCCTGATGCGGTCGAGATACCATTCACGGTCGTATTTACGGTTCATTTTTTTAAGAATAACGCTGCTTCCCGATTGAACCGGCAAATGGATATGACGACAGATATTGGGATATTTGGCCATCGTTTTTAATAATTTGTCTGACAAATCCTTCGGGTGAGATGTTGTAAACCGAACGCGCAGTTCGGGCGAAATAGCTGCAACCATCTCAAGCAGGTCAGGAAATCGAACCGGTTTCTTTTCACCTTCGGGCTGCCATTTAAATGAGTTGACATTTTGTCCCAGTAAAGTTACCTCCTTATATCCCGATTTCAGAAGGTCATTCACTTCGTTGATCAGATCTTTTGGATCGCGGCTTCGTTCACGGCCACGTGTGTAGGGAACAATGCAGTAGGTGCAGAAATTATTGCAACCACGTGTGATAGAGACATAACCGGATATTTTACCCGATCCGATTCGTTTTGGAATAATTGAATCATACGTCTCATCAATTGTAAGTTCCGTATTAATGGCCGCTTCGCCAGCCTGTGCTTTGTCAATTAAAAATGGCAGATCACGATAGGCATCGGGACCAGCCACCAGGTCAACCGACTTTTTTGCCAGAAGTTCGTCCCCAAGTCGCTCTGCCATACAACCAATCAATCCAACCAGCAATCCGGGGCGCTTCTTCTTGATGCTTTTGAACAGATCGAGACGCCCCCAAATGCGTTGTTCGGCATTGTCGCGGATGGAACAGGTATTAATTAAGATGGTATCTGCTTCGATATACTGATCGGTCATGGTGTATCCACGCTCGCCCATCACCGCGGCAACAACTTCGCTGTCGGCTACATTCATCTGGCAGCCATAGGTTTCTATATAGAGTTTCTTATCGGACATTAATATTCTGGTCTTTAAAATTATTGCGGCAAAGTTATCACCATTTCAGGAATAAGGAAGTAAAGGGCCATTTAAAATAAAGCGAACCAAAAGGGAATTAGAAGCATAGAAAATTGGGTATATTGTTTTGATACAGCTTAATACTAAAGTTAATATACAATTAACACAGCTGTCGCAACATTGTTTTCATGCCATTTGAATTTGCGTATATTTGCAGAACAAAAAAAAATACAGGAAAATGAAAATATCGGTCATCCTGCTTTTTGTAATGGCATTTATCTCTGGAGTTGCTGCAACACGCGAACCGGTAACCCGAACCGATCAGCGAAATGCTGCAGATTCATTAATGATCTGGGATAAATTAAACATACAGAGCGATCCTAAAATTAATGAACTGCTTAAGCAAGAGGCAGCACAGAGTAAAAAAAACGGAACAATCGGTGGATTCAGACTACAAATTTATTTCGGTTCAGGTGAAAAGGCACATGCCCAGGCGATAAAGATCAAAACCGAATTTCTCTCTTCCAATCCCAGCGTTAAAACATACCTGCTTTTTAAATCACCCGATTTCATCGTGAGAATTGGAAATTTCAGAACTAAAAGTGAAGCATTAAAAATGCAGAAAACACTTTTATTTCAATATCCGAATGCTTTTATTGTAGCCGATGATATTGCCTTTCCGGAACTTGTAATTAATACAACAATCAATTAATCAGGATAATTTAAGGATGAGCGAAGAAATTAAACATGAATGTGGAATTGCCCTGATCAGATTACTTAAACCGCTGGAATATTACCGATTAAAATATGGCACCTGGCAATATGGGGTGAATAAGCTCTACCTTTTGATGGAAAAACAGCACAACCGCGGACAGGATGGTGCCGGGGCTGTAGGTGTAAAGCTGAATGTCTCTCCGGGTCAGGAGTATATCTTCCGTCACCGTTCGGTTGATCCAAACCCTATCAAAGATGTTTTCGGGAAGATCTACAAAGAGTTTAACCACGCAGCTGTCAATTTTCCGCAAAGTTTCCACGATCCGGTGTGGGCCAAAGAGAACCTTCCGTTTGCCGGCGAGGTTTACCTTGGCCATTTGAGGTACGGGACTTTTGGCCGCAACAGCGTCGAATATACACATCCTGTGATGCGGCAGAATAACTGGCGCTCACGAAGTCTTGTTCTAGCCGGAAATTTCAATCTGACTAATGTTGACGAGCTTTTTGACCTTCTTGTCGGATTGGGACAACATCCCAAGGGTTTCACGGATACAGTAACAATTCTTGAGAAAATCGGCCATTTTATTGATGAAGAAAATGAGTTCCTTTTCAGACAATACAAAAACGAGGGGCGCAAAAATAAAGACATATCAGGATTAATTGAGGAAAAATTGGATGTCCGTAAAATCCTTGAACGGGCAAGCCGCGACTGGGATGGCGGATATACAATCGGTGGAATTATCGGACATGGCGATGCTTTTGTTGTCCGCGATCCATGGGGCATTCGGCCAGCTTTCTATTATGCCGATGATGAAATTGTAGTCGTAGCTTCTGAAAGGCCTGTTATTCAGACTGTAATGAACGTTGGCTGGAATCAGGTTTGTGAAATTAAACCTGGTAACGCTTTGGTCATCAAAGCTGATGGTACTGTAAAACATGAACTTGTACGGATTCCACAGGAGCGCAAGTCGTGCTCGTTCGAACGGATCTATTTCTCAAGGGGATCTGACAGGGATATATACCTTGAACGAAAAAAACTGGGATTTCTGTTGGCTTCGATAATTCTCGAAAAGGTAAATAACGATCTTGAAAAGACGGTTTTTTCCTATATTCCAAATACGGCAGAGACTGCTTTCTATGGAATGATGGAAGGAATAAGGGCTGCCTTGATCAGTTGGAAAAAAGAGCGTATCCGGGCACTGGGATCCACAATAAGCGATGCCGATATTGAAGAGATCATCTCGCGTCAACCCCGTATGGAGAAGATTGCTGTTAAAGACGTTAAGATGCGGACTTTTATTGCTGACGATACAAGCCGTGATGACCTTGTTGCGCATGTATATGATGTAACTTACGGAATTGTTGAGAATTACACTGACACGTTAGTTGTAATTGACGATTCAATTGTTCGCGGTACTACCCTAAAAATGAGCATTCTTAAAATACTCGACCGCCTCAAACCAAAGAAGATAATTATAATTTCATCTGCGCCACAGATTCGTTATCCCGATTGTTATGGGATTGATATGGCTATTCTTGGAAAATTCGTTGCTTTCGAAGCCGCGATTGTTCTGCTCAAAGAGACGAAACGATCGAAAATTATTGATGAAGTATATCGGAAATGCAAAGAGCAGCAACATTTGCCCAAAGAAGAGATGGTCAATTATGTAAAAGAGATTTATAAGCCATTTACCGACGAACAGATTTCTGCGAAAATTGCAGTCTTGCTCAAACCCGATGATTGCAAGGCGGAAGTTGAAATAGTATACCAGACCGTTGCTAATCTACATATTGCATGTCCAAACGATTTGGGCGACTGGTATTTCACGGGCGATTACCCAACTCCTGGAGGAAATAAAGTTGTGAATACCTCGTTTATTAACTTTATAGAAGGAATAAAAGGAAGGGCATATTGATAATTGAAAAAGCGCAGTGAGTCACGTTTGTGCGGTCGCTGCGCTTTTTTAATTATTATTGAAATCTCACCTTTGGATTTTCCTGTTTATCAGCAAGTTCTTCAAGATAAGTCCCTACATGACGATCAATCTTGGCGTCGTACATATCGTCAATATCGAGTAAAATACCAGTTTCTTCAACATCCCCGAATTCATCACTGATTACTGTGCCAAACGTACGCATCGACGGCGTAAGGCTCATATAGGCATTAATAAGAGGCGGGATATTCTCGCCATGTTTGCGAACCTCCGCAGAAAGAATTTTGTAAGCCTCTTCATAACTCTTTCCAGCGAATAATTCATCTAATCGCGCTGTATCAGCAGTATATGGCATCGGATTTTTAGGACGGACTAACTTGTCAGGATCAGGAAAGTACTTTTCGAAAAAATGAAGAATCAGATTCCGGGCACTCTGATTGTATTGCGGGTACATTGTCACTTTTCCAAAATAGTACTTAATGTCGGGGTAATCAATCATCAGTGCTCCAAGCCCGTCCCAAAGATTATCGAGCGCAAAAAGCGCTTTTGCCCCCGCTTTACTCGATTGGTAATCTGGCTGCACAAAAGAACGACCCAACTCAATCACGTATGGAAGGAAATCATCAACAAACTCTTTCGAAAAATTAAAATGATGGGTTGTTGCCAATTTAACTACTCCGTTTTTGTCGCGTGGAAGGCCTGCACAATGGATGTATCTGTAACCACCCAGAATTTCACGACGGCTTGGATCCCATACAATTAGTTGTTTATAAGGACGTTCCTCTCTGGTGTCGAATTCATCGATATCCACCTCTTCGCCTATTCCTCCACCTGCTGTTCGAAACGTCAGCTCTCTTAATCTTCCGATTTCACGCATTATATTTGGTGAATCATGGTAAGTAAGAATGTATATTTCGTTTTCGGCCTTGTTCGTTTTCCTGTGAAATTTATCTGCTGTAAGTTCTGATTCGATCAGCTCCCTTGACACGGGAGGAATTATTTCCTTCATTTTTCAAACAATTGAATTGATGTTTCAAAAATAGCAATAATTAACTGTGATTATTCTCGAAATAGTTATTTATTTGGTTTGGCAGGTAGCTCATATACAATATTTTTCACGATTCCGGCCCACTCAATAGGCGATTTAGTGTGATCGAAACGGCTCCAGGGTATCGGTTTTCCGAAACTGATTACAAATGTTTTACCTCTGTTCTTGAATAATTCATCCGAAAGCAGGAACATTTCGAGATTGATCCTGATTCCAACCTTTTTGCGGAAATTGGCCAGCCAATAGAAAAACCAGGAGTTTTTGCCGTTGATATAAACCGGAATAACATCACGGTGGTGCTCTGCTGATTTCTGAATAAAGTGTTTTTGCCAGGTTAAATCGACAATTTTTCCTTTGATCTTGCGGGAAGCCAATCCCGCCGGGAATATCAGAATTTGACTGTCAGAATCATAAGCCTCGTTGATAAGACCTGCAGATCGTCGCTGGTCTCCAAACTTATTGATGGGGATAAACAGTTCGGCAAGAGGTGGTATTTTTGTCAGTTCATCCCTGACAAGGAATAGCGATTTTCCCATGTGGTCCGATACCGCCTTAATCAGCATCAAGCCATCGAATCCGCCCAACGGATGATTCGATGCAAAGATATAGTGTCCCGAAACCGGAAGGTCATCCTCTCCGTTTAGCACAACTTTTACTTCAAAATATTGAAGAACTGCCTCTATAAATGGGACACCCTTCAGATGTCCGTATCTCCGGATGATTTCGTTAATCTCCCTGATATGGAGCAGCCGATTCATAAGACCATAAACAAAACCTGGTATTCTGCCTGCCAGCTTCGAATTTTTTTCCGCAATCAGTTCCTTTAAAACAATTGGTTTCAGAGGTTTTGCTTCCTTTTCGCTTTCCATATCTGCTATTCTGGTTTTATTTTTCCCAAAAGTAAAATAAAAAAAGGTTCTGTTTGAAAAGGCAGGAGGTAATAATTTTATTTACAGTTGTATTATGAAATCAAACGATCTCTGTTTTCGTGTAGTTTCCTTTTGTTTGTTGACTTAATCCAGCCGTAAAACATGTTTTTTTGTGCACTTACAAACATAAACCACCAAGTTATCAACAGTATTTTTAAGATTTATCAACAAAGTGTTGAGAAGTTGTTTGTGGAATAAAGTGTCATATTTTGTCATGATGTGTAAAACTACTATTTTTACATACAATTGGAAAGCTATATTCAGATGGTTTCATTTTCGAACATATATCCTGTAACTCTGGACGGTAAAGGCCGGGTGGTGTTGCCTTCTCCCTTTAAAAAGGAGATGGGAGACGCGCTTGAGCCATCGTTTGTGGTCGAAAAAGACGTCTACGACAAGTGTCTGAACATATATCCCCATTCAACCTGGCTGGCAAAAGTTGACAAATTGCGCCGCCGGCTGAACCCTGACGATCCCATTCAAAGCAAAATGCTCTCGCGTTATTACGAGGAGATTGTCAAGGTAAGTATGGCAGAAAACGGGCGATTAAATATCCCCGATGAAATGCTTGAATATGCAGGAATCACCAAAGAGGCTGTATTTACAGGTCAGGGTTCACGAATGAGATTGTGGGAACCTTCTCGCCATCAGGCATCGCGGCTTAGTGATGATGACTATGCAAGATTATATAAAGAGTTGCTTGGTGGTCCGATGGAAAGCTTTTAATGTCTAAAACATTGTTCACATGGACGAATATCATGTACCAGTATTGCTTGAAGAAAGTATTGAAGGGCTGAACATTCAACCCGGCGGTACCTATGTTGATGTGACATACGGTGGTGGCGGACACTCCGCGAAGATCCTTGAAAAATTGGGAGATGGAAAACTGATTGCTTTTGATCAGGATGTTGATGTCAAAGATAATCTTGTAAACGACGATCGTTTGATCTTTGTCCGTCACAATTTTAAGTATATCCGCCATTTTCTGCGCTATTATCAAATCGATAAAGTAGATGGAATACTGGCTGATCTTGGCGTTTCGTCGCACGATTTTGATGTTCCCGACCGCGGATTTTCTTTCCGTTTTGAGGGGAATCTCGACATGCGGATGAATCAGTCGGCTGCTTTGGATGCAGCGAAGGTCATCAACGAATACGATGAAGCACAACTCTGGACAATATTTCAGGAATATGGTGAGATTAAAAACTGGCGGCACCTGGTTTCCGCCATTACGGCTGCCAGATCGAATGAACCAATCACTTCGACGAGTCAGTTTCTAAAGGTAATCGCACCTTGTGTTCCAGTCAAAATCGAGAAAAAATATCTTGCGATGGTTTTTCAGGCTTTACGGATTGAGGTGAATAACGAAATAGGTGTGCTTAGCGATTTTCTTGAGAGTACAACCGATCTGTTGAAACCTGGTGGCCGGTTAGTCGTGCTTTCGTACCATTCGCTTGAAGACAGGATTGTGAAAAACTTTATGCGCTCAGGAAGAATCGACGGAGTGCAGGAGAACGATTTTTTTGGCAACCGTTCCTCTCCTTTCGAATTGATCAACAGGAAGATTATTACCCCTGGCGAAAGAGAGATTGCTTTAAATCCGCGGGCAAGAAGCGGAAAATTACGAATCGCAGAAAAAAAGTAATGGTTACAGCGAAAAAGAAAAAAAAGGTCACGGTAAGGGAAGTGCTCAACGGCAGATTCTTCGAAAGCGAATGGTTTCGCAGGAACAGAATTTTAATGTTTATGATTTTCCTGATGCTATTGACAAATATTACAGTTCGTTATAAATCAGAGAAGGTCATTCGGGAAGTGACCGCATTGGAAGATAGCCTGATCGAATTACGTTCGAAATCGATTTCAATTGCTGCTGATGTGGTACGACTTGGCCGTAACTCTGTAATTATGGACCGGGTTAAAAAAAGTGGTTTGGATCTGGAGACCTCGAAAGAGCCTCCCCGAAAAATATATGTAGACAAAGAGTAGAATAGAATGGAGATCAGAAAAGCAATATTAACGCGTTTTGGAATGGTGTATGCCGCCATTGTGCTCTTCTGCATCTATATAATCGTGCGCGTTTTCATTATTCAGCACATGCCAAGATGGGACAGAGAGGCCCAAAAATTAGATATCAAGGAGTTTGCCCTGGCGGCAAGACGCGGTGATATCTGCGCGGCTGATGGTAGCCCATTGGCAACTTCCGTTCCATATTACGAATTGCGGATGGACCTTGGAGCTCCTGGTCTGTCCAAATTCTTTTATAAAGAGGTTGATTCGCTTGCTTATTGTCTGTCCAGATTTTTACGCGACAAATCGGCAAGGACTTACCGGGCAGAATTAAAAAGAGCCTTTGCGCAACAAAAACATTATTTTCTGCTTACCCCTCATAAAGTTTCCTATGCTGAATTACAGGAGATTAAAAAATTTCCTATTCTCCGAAGGGGGCGAAACAAGGGCGGATTAATGCCAGAACAGGAGGATGAGCGAGTATACCCATCCGGAAATCTTGCGATGAGAACACTCGGGAAACTGACTAAAAGTGAAACGGAGGGTTCGACGGGTAATGCGGGTGCATTCGGCCTTGAAAAATCGTTTGAGAAAGACCTGAAGGGCGAAGATGGTGTAGCCGTCAAGCAAAATATGTCGGGCCGATGGTTTATTATCAGCAAGGACGATCCGGAAGATGGTAAAAACATCATTACAACGCTCGATGTCAAAATGCAGGATCAGGTCACCTATTCTCTCAAGCTCCAAATGGAAAAGACCAGGGCCGCCTATGGCACTGCCATTCTAATGGAGGTTAAAACGGGTGATATCAAGGCGATTGCAAATTTTGGACGAAATAGCAGCGGACAGTTAATGGGTGGTTATCAGAATTATGCAATTGGAAATGCAGGTTGTTCCGAACCCGGATCAACTTTTAAGCTGGCTTCGTTGATGGCTGCATTCGATGATGGGAAAATAGATACTTCCACAATTGTTGACACAGGAAATGGTTTATGGAAATATAAAGGTGAGGAGATTAAAGATAGCGAATACAAGAAAGGTGGACCAGGGCATGGCAAAATTACGGCCAAACGCGCCTTTGAATTATCATCAAATGTCGGGCTTGCCAAATTGATTACACAAAGCTATGACGGCAATGCGAAAGATTTTGTCAAAAGGATTGGCAAACTGGGTATGCTTGAAGAACTTGAACTTGGAATTCAGGGTGAGGCAAAACCTTATATCCGCAGACCAGGAGATAAATTATGGTCGGGAGTATCATTGGCTTGGTTATCATTTGGATATGAACTTAAAGTCACTCCGCTTCAAACACTCACCTTTTACAATGCAGTTGCCAACGGTGGAACGATGATGAAACCACGCCTTGTGAAAGGAGTTACTGAAAATGGATCGATTCGTGAGAAGATAGGAACCGAAAAACTGATATGGTCGATCTGTTCTGCAAAAACATTGCGCATGGCTCAGGCAATGCTTGAAGGGGTTGTTACTAACGGAACTGCAAAAGCTTTGCAGTCAAAATTTTACAGAATTGCCGGGAAAACAGGAACATCCTTAGTCGCTAATAACAAAGAGGGTTATAGCCATGGCGGCCAGAAAATTTATCAATCTTCGTTTGCAGGTTATTTTCCTGCTGATGATCCAAAATACTCCTGCATCGTTGTGATCAATGATCCAAAAGGAGGAAATTATTACGGAGGCTCTGTGGCAGGTCCTGTGTTCCGACAAATATCTGATTATGTATACGCTTATCAATTAGGACTTGACGAAGATGTTGACTTACCTGTTACCAAAATTGAAAATGATATTCCGGGGATAACAGCCGGCCGAAAAAAGGATATTGCGGGTGTGCTTGATGAGTTAGATATACTTAACGGATTTGCATTCACAAAATCCGACTGGGTTGAGGCAAAACCCGATGAAGATGGTCTCGAACTTAATAATCGCAAAGTTGAAAAAGGAACTGTACCCAATGTAAGGGGAATGGGGGCAACAGATGCCGTTTTTCTGCTCGAAAATAGTGGGATGAGGGTTTCTGTCCGCGGTAGAGGAAAGGTTAAATCACAATCGGTGAGAGCTGGTTCAAAAATACAACGTGGGGGAAGTATTGTACTCAAATTAAGTTAAAAGATAAAAAATGAAGACTTTATCTGAAATATTAAATGGGATTGGTGATGTTACGGTAATTGGCAACCGGCATTGTACAATTAAAGGAATTGCTTTCGATTCGAGAAAAGTACTCGATGGATTTCTCTTTGCTGCAATTCCCGGAGCGGCTGTCGACGGCCATCTCTTTATTGCAACCGCTATTGCAAATGGTGCAAAAGCTGTTCTTTGCGAACAACTTCCTGAGAATCCCGAAGCAAAAGTAACATGGATTAAAGCGGAAAACTCTTCTGTTGCATTGGGGCAAATCGCCTCTAATTTTTGGGGCAATCCTTCTGATTCAATGAATATTGTCGGAATCACAGGAACCAACGGTAAAACAACAACGGCAACATTACTCTATCGGTTGTTTAAAGAGTTGGGTCACAAAGTTGGCTTATTGTCAACGGTTTGCAATTACGTAGATGATAAAAAAATCGATGCGACTCATACAACGCCTGATCCTTTAGAGACGCAGAAACTGATGACCGAAATGGTGGCTGCCGGCTGTACTTACTGCTTTATGGAGGTTAGCTCTCATGCAATTGCCCAGGACAGGATTGCGGGAATCGATTTCGATGGTGGCGTGTTCACCAATCTTACACACGACCATCTCGACTATCACAAAACATTCGCTGAATACCGAAACGCCAAGAAAAAATTCTTCGACCAGCTTGGTCCGAAAGCATTTGCCATCACAAATATCGATGATAAGAATGGGATGTTCATGCTTCAGAATACATCGGCACGAAAGCTGACCTATGCCGGAAAGACAATGGCCGATTTTAAGGTAAAGGTGGTTGAAAGTCATTTCGACGGAATGCTGATCAGCATTGACGGGACAGAAGTTTGGACACATTTTGTGGGAAATTTCAACGCATATAATCTGCTTGCTGTTTATGGTGCAGCTATTTCGCTGGGAGCCGACAAAGAAGAGGTGCTGCGCATCATCAGTATGCTTCAGCCTGTTGACGGAAGGTTTGAGACGTTCATATCTCCGACAGGAATATATGCGGTGGTGGACTATGCTCACACGCCCGATGCAATTAAAAATGTTCTTTCTGCCATCAACGAAGTGAGAACGGGTAACGAAACCTTATTCACAATTGTGGGGGCAGGCGGCGACCGTGACAAAACGAAACGGCCTGAGATGGCTTTTGAAGCTACCATGGCAAGCGACAAAGTGATTCTTACTTCTGATAATCCCCGTTCTGAGGATCCTGAGGTGATTATCTCGGAAATGATGAAGGGAGTACCTGCAAGTAAAACGGCTTTGGTCCTCTGCATTACAAACCGGAAAGAGGCAATCAGAACTGCTTGCATGATGGCAAAACCGGGCGATATTATTCTGATTGCAGGAAAAGGTCACGAAGATTATCAGGAGATAAAAGGTGTCAAACACCATTTCGACGACCGGGAAGTTGTCCGTGAAATATTCAATGTTACAAATCCAAATTAACCGAAATGCTGATTCCACTCTTTAAATATCTTGAAACACTGGACGTTCCCGGAGCACAAATGTTCAATTACATCATGTTCCGGTCGGCAATGGCAGTTATCACCGCTTTGTTATTTTCAACTATCATTGGTAAAAAAGTAATTCATACACTTCAGCGCCAGCAAATTGGTGAAGATATTCGCGACCTTGGACTTGAAGGTCAAATGCAGAAAAAAGGGACGCCTACAATGGGCGGAATCATCATTCTTGCCTCCATACTTTTACCTACAGTGCTTTTCGCAAAGTTAGATAACATCTACATTTTACTCATGATCATTACGACTGTTTGGTTGGGAATGATTGGATTTACAGATGATTATATCAAGGTTTTTCTAAAGGATAAAAAAGGGCTTGCCGGTAAGTTTAAAATTTTGGGACAGATTTCGCTTGGGGTTATTGTTGCTTCAACGCTTTATTTGAGTGATGAAGTCTCGATAAGGGAAAAGATGTACGATGCCAAGGGTACAGCAAAAACCGAGATGGGACTGAACTACGAAACCGGTAAAAGTGAAACCCGGCAGATGACCAAAGAGATCAAATCGACCAAAACAACGCTTCCATTCATTAAAAACCATGAATTTGACTATAAATGGTTACTCTGGTTTTTGGGGAAAGGGGCTGATACCTGGGTATGGCTGCTTTATGCGATCATATCAATATTCATCATCACTGCTGTATCTAATGGCGCCAATCTGACGGATGGACTCGATGGTTTAGCGACAGGCGCCTCGGCAATTAGCGGGGCCACACTGGGAGTCTTCGCGTATATCGGGGGTAACATCATCTATTCCGGCTACTTAAATATCATGTATATTCCTAATAGTGGAGAGCTTACAGTTTTTATGTCAGCGTTTATCGGGGCATGTATCGGCTTTCTATGGTACAATTCGTATCCGGCCCAGGTATTTATGGGCGACACAGGAAGCCTGGCATTAGGTGGGATACTGGCAGTTTTTGCCATTATCATCCGCAAAGAGATCCTTATACCACTGCTGTGTGGAATCTTCCTGATTGAAAATTTATCGGTAGTGATTCAGGTCGTGTGGTTTAAATATACGAAACGAAAATATGGCGAGGGTCGGCGTGTCTTTTTGATGGCTCCTTTACATCACCATTATCAGAAAATGGGATTCCCTGAACCAAAGATTGTTACACGGTTCTGGATTGTTGGAATCATTCTGGCAGTTGTAACGATTGCCACACTTAAAATGCGTTAATCATGGCAAAAAATAAACTCGTAATACTTGGTGGAGGAGAGAGTGGCGTTGGCGCTGCAGTTCTTGGTGCAAAAAAAGGTTATGAAGTATTCGTCTCCGATTTTGGCGAGATCAAAATGGAATACAAACTGGTGCTTGACCAGCATGGATTGAATTACGAGGAGAATCAACATACTGAGGAACTTATTCTGGATGCAACCCTTGTTGTCAAGAGTCCGGGTATACCAGACAAAGCGCCAATCGTCATCAAACTTCACAGGAAAAATATTCCGGTGATCTCCGAAATTGAATTTGCAGGGCGATATACAACGGCTAAAACAATTTGTATTACAGGTAGTAACGGCAAAACCACCACCACCTTGCTTACTTACGAGGTACTTAAAAGAGCCGGGTTAAAAGTTGGATTGGCAGGAAACGTGGGGAAAAGCTTTGCACTTCAGGTTGCAGAAGATGATTTCGATTACTACGTTATCGAGCTTTCAAGTTTTCAGTTGGATGGAATGTTTGACTTCAGGGCTGATATTGCCGTTTTACTGAATATTACCCCCGATCACCTCGACAGGTACGATTATAAAATGCAAAACTACACCAATTCTAAATTGAGAATTACCCAGAACCTGCGTCCCGAAGACTGGTTCGTGTACTGTGCCGATGATCCGATTATTCAGGAAGAATTGAAGAAACGGGATATTAAAGCGAAAATGGCCCCTTTCTCCATCATGCAAGTCCTGAAAGAAGGAGGATGGGTTGAAAATGAAATCATGAAATTAAATGTTAATAATAATACTTTCGATATGACAATCTACGAATTAGCACTACAGGGAAAACACAACTTGAACAACTCGATGGCTGCCGGAATCTCTGGAAGCATTTTGAATTTGCGCAAAGAGGGTATACGCGAGTGTCTTAGTGACTTTCAGGGAGTTGAACATCGCCTCGAAAGGTTTTTGCGCGTTCATAACATCGAGTTTATCAACGACTCGAAAGCAACGAATATCAACTCCGTTTGGTATGCGCTCGAAAGTATGAACACACCTGTTGTCTGGATTGTGGGTGGAATTGATAAAGGGAACGATTATTCGCAGTTGTTCGATCTTGTAAAAGAGAAAGTTAAGGCGATTGTTTGTCTCGGAAAAGATAATAGTAAAATCATCACCGCCTTTGATGGAAAGGTAAAACAGATCGTTGATACAAAAAGCATTGAAGAGGCAGTAAGAAGTGCCTATTTCCTTGCAGAAAAGGGTGATACAGTGTTGCTGTCACCTGCATGTGCCAGTTTCGATTTGTTCAAGAACTATGAAGAACGCGGCCGGCAATTCAAAGAAGCCGTCCGAAATCTTTAATCTTATTTAATATAAGGTTGTCGATAAATGAACATTGATAATTGAACATTGATAATTGTTAATTGAATGGATACCGGGGAATTAAAAAAATACATTAAAGGAGACAGAATCATCTGGTTTGTGCTTGTCGCGTTGACGTGCATCTCACTGTTGATTGTGTATAGTTCTACCGGAGCACTCGCTTACCGACAGGCAGATGGAAATACAACGCATTATATTTTGCGTCAATTGATTTTTCAATGTATCGGATATGGCGCTATCATCATCATGCTGAATTATATCCCGGTAAAATTATACAATAAGTTTGCGAATGCTGGATATGTTATCGCGATCGTTTTTATTTTGCTGGGATTGGTTTTTGGACGTGGGGGCGAAGCAACAGGGCGTACACTACCTTTGGGCTTTATTAGTTTTCAACCGGCTGAGATTGCCAAAGTTGCAATTATACTTTGGGTGGCACGTTTGTTGGCTAATAATCAGAAAGATCCGCGGCTACTTCGTATTGCCTATATTAAAATTATTATTGGAATCGGAATCATCTGCTTACTGATTTCAATGGCCAATTTTTCCTCTGCTGTTTTGCTTTTCACAACGGCATTGATTATGATGTTTGTAGGAAGAATTCCTATAAAATATCTGGTATTTACGATGATGGCGGGCATCGGATTCGTGCTGATCATCTATTTCGCTGCTCCTTTGCTCCCTGAAAAAGGGAACTTCGGACGAATTCAGACGATAAGAGGTAGAATTGATCGGCATATTAATGGTGAAAAATTGTCGGTTAAAGGACTTACACAGGGTGATTTTGCCAAGATAGCCATTCATATGGGTGGTATTACAGGTGTTGGTGCCGGTAAAAGCAAAATCAGCAATTTTATGCCTGCTGCTTACAACGACTTTATATATTCCATTATAATTGAGGAGTATGGACTAATTGGCGGAATTGTTGTTCCGTTGCTTTACCTTATTTTTCTGACCCGCGGAGGGATCATTATCCGGCGATGCAACCGAACGTTTCCGACGTTCCTGGCAACTGGTGCGGTCACAATCATCATTCTGCAGGCTGTTATCAACATGGCAGTTTCGTCGGGTGCGATTCCTGTTACCGGACAACCGCTCCCCTGGGTCAGTTGGGGTGGAACCTCGCAGGTATTTACTGCGCTCACGTTTGGTTTGTTACTGAGTGTTAGTTCCGAAACCGATCAGGAAGCGCAAAAAGAGGTAGAGAACAATTTCAGTCCCGAAGGAGTACTTGAGGATGAAGATATTGTATTGACAAAAAATTAAACAATGGGAAACTATAAATTCATCGTGAGTGGAGGAGGAACCGGGGGACATATCTTCCCGGCTTTGTCCATTGCAGACGGACTTCGTAAACGCTTTCCCGAATGTGAAATACTATTTGTGGGTGCCGAAGGGAAAATGGAAATGGAGAAAATCCCTGCTGCTGGTTATCGCATTGTAGGCTTACCTGTTGCAGGATTTCATCGTGGTGAAATCTGGCGGAATTTGGCGTTTATTCCAAAACTAATCCGTTCGATGCTTGAGGCTAAGAAAGTTGTAAAAGGCTTTCATCCGGATATAGTAATTGGAGTTGGTGGTTATGCGAGCGGTCCCATTTTGCGTGTTGCTGCAAGTCTCGGAATTCCTACCGTTTTGCAGGAACAGAATTCATTTGCAGGGGTTACCAATAAGATTTTGGGTAAGAAAGCTAAAAAAATATGTGTTGCCTACGATAATATGGAACGCTTTTTTCCCGCTGAAAAAATTGTCTTTACTGGCAATCCGATCCGTCAAGGATTAGAAGCGATTCATCCAGGCACGGCAGAAGCAAAGGAATTCTTTAGTATCACGACTAATCAACTTGTCATTCTGGTTGTTGGAGGAAGTCTTGGAGCCCGGACACTTAATCAAAGCATGTTGGCCAGTCTGGAATTGATCCGGAAATCTGATGTCATCATTATCTGGCAAACGGGTAAATACTATTACGAAGCTATTCAGAAGCAGTTGAATGAAAATCCTGTTTCCAATATAAGGTTGATGGAATTTATTCCCTGCATGGATCTGGCCTATTCGGTGGCAGACCTTGTGATTTCGAGGGCTGGCGCCGGAACGATATCGGAACTTTGTATGGTAGCAGCTGCTTCAATACTTGTTCCGTCACCCAATGTAGCTGAAGATCATCAGACAAGTAACGCAATGTCGCTTGTCGAGAAAGATGCTGCAATACTGGTCAAAGATGCTGATGCTGTTAAGGAATTGATTGAGGATGCATTGGCGTTGGTGAATCAAAGGGAGAAGTGCCTGAAACTTTCACAAAATATAAAAAGGTTGGCTACACCGCGCGCAACAGAAGACATTGTAGAGGTGATTGCAACTTTACTAAAAAATTGAAGATGATCGAAATTGATAAAATAGAACGGGTATACCTGCTTGGAATCGGTGGCATTGGCATGAGTGCACTGGCACGCTATTTCCAATTTATTGGGAAAAAAGTTGATGGGTACGATAAAACAACTTCAGCGCTGACACTTGATCTTGAGAAAGAGGGTATTGCTATTCATTACAACGAAGATTTACAGAAGGTCCCAACCCTTGCTGAAAAAGGCACAACGGTTGTCATCTATACACCTGCTGTCCCGATTGACTTTTCCGAATTCGTTTATTTCCGCGAAAATGGATTTCAACTATATAAACGATCGCAGATTTTAGGTCTGCTCACTTCCGGAAAACGATGCATCGCAATTGCCGGTACACATGGCAAAACATCGGTCACCACAATGACTTCACACCTGCTCAAACAATCGCGTGTCGACTGTTATGCTTTTATGGGTGGAATCTCTAAAAACTATGGAACAAATCTTTTATTGCCTCAAAATAACAGCAATTTTATTGTGGCAGAAGCCGATGAGTTCGATCGTTCGTTCCTTCAATTACACCCTGAACTTGCAGTAATTACCTGGATGGATGCCGATCACCTCGATATCTATGGCGATCTCGCAAGTGTCATCAAAGCATTTGCCGATTTTGTTTCGCAAATTCAGGAAGGTGGAATATTACTTTACAAGCAAGATTTAGACATCGATTTTCAGTGGAATAAAAACATCCGCTATTTCAGTTACTCCATTACAAAGGAAGCCGATTTTCAGGCTTTGCGAATCCATATTGTAGATGGCGCTTACCATTTCGATCTGAAAACTCCGTTTGGAGAAATTAAGAATCTCTCCCTTACTTATCCGGGATTGATGAATGTCGAAAATGCAGTGGCTGCCTGCGGGATGGCGCTTTTTAGCGGAGTATCGAAAGATGAAATTCGTGTTGCACTTCCTCATTATACAGGTGTTGTTCGCCGTTTTGATGTCAGGTTTACCGGCAAGAAGACGATATATATTGATGATTATGCGCATCATCCACGCGAACTCGAAGCAACGATTCGATCGGTGCGCGATCTCTATCCGGGAAAAAGGATAACGGGCATTTTCCAGCCTCACCTTTTTACACGGACACGCGACTTTGCCGCAGATTTTGCTGCTGCCCTCGATCTGCTTGACGATGCTTTGATCATGGAGATCTATCCTGCCCGCGAATTGCCAATCGAAGGTGTCGATTCGGATATCATTCTGAGTAAGATGAAATTAAAAAGTCGCATACGGTGTCAGAAAACCGATTTTCCGGAGATTCTCGACAATTATCATCCGGAGATTTTGCTCACACTTGGTGCCGGAGATATCGACCGGATGGTTGCTCCGATCGTTTCATACCTGATTAAAAAGGAAGATGTTTAAGAAAGTACTACATATGATTTTTTGGAGTACTGCTATAATATTAATAATAATATCATTAGGGTTTTCGATAAAACAAAGTAGACAGTTAAAATGCGCTGGAGTCAGAGTTGATATCACCGATTCGATACAGCAACAGTTTATGAGAAGTAACGATATCCGTCAGTGGATAAACCGAAATCATCCGGCTATTTTTGGGCAGCCGCTCCAATCGGTCAATCTTCGGAAGATTGAAGATGGATTGCGAAAGCTCCAGTCGGTTGAGGATGTTACAGTTTATACAAATGTATTTGATAATGGGGTAAAGAGTTTCGGAGCACTTGTTGTTAAAATAAAACAGCGGGAGCCCGTTTTTAGGGTGGTAGGTTCGGGACGCGCCTTTTATATGGATAAGTATGGAAAGGTGATCGATTGGTCGCCCAGGTATACGCCCAGGGTTTTAATTGTTGGTGGTATTGTCTCTGCTGAGTACGCCCGGAAAAGGCTGCTTCCTTTGATCAATTTTATCAACGATGATAGTTTCTGGAGTGCTCAGATCGACCAGGTTTATGTAAATGCGGTCGGGGAGCTTTCAATGATTCCGAGGGTAGGCGAGCAGATTATTCTTTTCGGAGTACCTGAGGATTTTCAGATTAAATTTCGTAACCTTAAGGCATTATATACCGATGGGTTCAAGAACGGCGGATGGAGCATTTACAAAACCATCAATGTAGAATTTCGTAATCAGATAGTTTGCACAAAAAAATAAAAAGCTATGAACCTGACAAGAGAGTTGGTTGCAGCAATTGACATTGGAACTTTGCGGACGAGGGCGGCAATTGGCCGTTTTACCACAGATGGTAAACTCGAAATCGTTGCAGTTAGCGACACTTTAACAAAAGGTGTTCGCAACGGCGTTGTCGTGAATATCGACGAAGTGGCGGTATCGATCAGAACGGTAATAAGTTCGCTTGAAAAATCACTGAATTTGAGAGTGCAGAAGATTTACGCCGGAATTTCAGGACAGAAAATCAACAATCGCCAGGTTACAGGTTACCGGATGACCGAAAACGGTGAAGTGACGCAAGCCGTTATCAATTCGTTGATAGACGAGGCACAACGTTACTCAAGTGGTCCGGGTGAAAAAGTTTATCACCTGGTTCCCCAGGAGTTTATTGTGGATGGCGAGCGGGGCGTAAATAATCCTGTCGGAATGGCTGGCCGTCGTGTCGATGCTTCCTTCACCGTGATTTCTGCGTCCGAATCATACGAGCTGAATCTTAAACGCAGCATCGAAAAGGCTGGATACGAATTGGTTTCTGCATTTATCAATCCTTTTGTGCAAGGTACAGGTTACCTTTCGAAGGATGAAAAGGAAGCTGGTGTAATTCTTCTCGATTTTGGTGCCGGAACTACAGGGATGTCACTTTATTACGAAAACAAACTCCGTTTGGCAACAGAATTACCTTTCGGGGGAAATGTGATTTCGAATGATATTCGTGAAGGTTGTAACATCATTCCGCGTCATGCAGAGATGGTGAAGGTTCAGTGTGGCTATGCCCTTTCGGAATTGGTTCCCGATAATAAGTTTGCCCAGATTCCCGAAGTGGAAGGTTGGCAGGCCAAAGAGATCAGTTTCCGTAACCTCTCAGGAATCATTCAGGCACGTCTTGAAGAGATCATCGAAGGGGTTAATTTCCAACTCGAAGCAACCGGACTTTTGCCTAAACTTGGAGCAGGAATTGTATTGACAGGTGGTGGTTCAAATATGCGTGGTATCGATAAATTGGTGAGCTATATGACGGGAATTGATGTCCGTTTTGGCAAACCTGTTGTTGCGATCAAGGAACAGCTATTTAACGAACAGATTATGAACACCGAATCAGCCAATATAATAGGATTGCTGATCAATGGTTTATATGCTGCGCGCAGAAATAAATATCCTCCGGGAATGATTGTTTCTGATGTTCAGGAAGAAGTAAAAAAGAAATTACCTTTAAAACCTCAGGGATCTGGTCTGAAAACCATGGTCTCCGATTTGTTTGGAAGGGCAAAAGAGGGTTTCAACGGACTGATCTCCGATGAAGACAACGAAATAACATAAAATCAATTAGTTCATCAAATGGAAAGTATATCAGACGACTTATTGACCTTCGGGTTTCAACACGATTACCAATCAATCATCAAGGTTGTTGGAGTTGGCGGCGGCGGCGGAAACGCTGTTAATCACATGTTCCAAAGAGGAATCGCCGGTGTTGATTTTCTGGTATGTAACACTGATGCACAGGCGCTTGTAAATAGTCCTGTGCCAGTAAAGGTTCAATTGGGAGTATCACTTACCGAAGGACGTGGCGCAGGGAACAAACCCAAACGGGGTGAGCAGGCCGCCATCGAAAACCTTGCCGAAATCAGGGCTGTTCTCGAGACAGGGACAAAGATGATTTTTATTACCGCCGGTATGGGTGGAGGAACAGGTACCGGAGCAGCACCTGTTATTGCACAGCTGGCCCGCGAGATGGATATTCTCACGATTGCTGTCGTTACATTACCTTCCGTAAAAGAGGGGCGATTGCGTTACGAACAGGCGATTGAAGGAATAAAACGATTGCAAAGGTATGTCGATAGTTTACTCGTGATCAGCAATGAGAACCTGCATAAAGTGTATGGCGATCTGCCGGCACGTGAGGCTTTTGCCCAGGCCGATAATATTGTGGCGGCTGCGGTAAAAGGGTGCGCGGAAATCATCACGCTTCATGGTAATATCAACATTGACTTTGCCGATGTGAATACTGTCCTGCGCGAAAGTGGTGTTTTCATTATGGGAACCGGTTTTGCCGAAGGTGAGAACCGCGCGATGAGGGCAGCCGAAGAGGCACTTAAATCTCCGCTACTCGATAGTAACGATATTTACGGCACCGAAAATATTCTTTTAAACATTACTTCAGGCGACGACGAGGTTCGCATGGGAGAGATCGGCGATATCATCGACTATCTTCAGAATGCCGCCGGAGACAATGCCAATATCATCTGGGGAAACGGTTACGATGCAAATCTTGGTAACAAAATAAGCGTAACGGTAATAGCAACTGGTTTCGAAATTAATCCAAGCCGGATTCTTCGCCCGGAACCTGTAAAAGAAACCGTTATCATTCCAGCAACAGAACCAGTCGATCAAAATATAATTGCTGATCCAAACACATTTAAGGAACCTGTCGGACCACCGGCAGAACCTCATCCGTTGTTTAATCCCGATGAGAGTTTTACGGTACGAAAAGATGAAAAAGCACGCGAAGCCGACAGGCAGGAACGTGTTTCGAAACTGGATAAAAAAAGTGCGAAACCCAAAGTTGCCGATGGTTCAGAACCATTAAGTGGCTGGCTTACGCGACAATTTAATACGCTTTTTAGTGAAGACGATGCTGAAATCGATGAATGATTTCCCACGTTGGATAACAATTAAAGGATGATAAAATGGCAGATCTTATAGAATTTGATTTACCCGTTAGCAGCGATAAAATCATAAAAGTAATTGGAGTAGGCGGAGGCGGCGGAAACGCTGTAAACCATATGTACCGTCAGGGGATTAAGGATGTTGAATTTGCTGTCTGCAATACCGATGCTCAGGCATTGATGAATAGCCCCGTACCGCTTAAAGTTCAGCTTGGTTCGGAACTGACTGAAGGTCGTGGTGCAGGAAACAAACCCGATGTGGGTCGCGAATCAGCACTCGAAAATATCGAAGACATTGAGAAATTGCTGGATGGAAATACCAAAATGGTTTTTATCACTGCCGGAATGGGTGGAGGAACCGGAACTGGTGCAGCACCCGTAATTGCCCAGGTCGCCCGTGACCGTAAAATACTCACAGTAGGCATTGTCTCAATTCCATTCCGTAACGAAGGAAAATTGCGTATCCAGCAAGCCATTGAAGGGATCCGCGAAATGGAAAACCATGTTGATTCGCTGCTTGTTATTAACAACGAAAGAATCAGGGAAATTTATGGTGACTTCCCGATTTCAAAAGCATTTTCAAAGGCCGATGATGTATTGGCCATTGCTGCAAAAGGAATCGCTGAAATTATTACCTGTCCCGGTTTTATCAATGTCGACTTCGAAGATGTACGGACAGTAATGCACAATTCGGGTGTAGCAATAATGGGTTCATTTATGGCAGTTGGCGAAAACCGTGCACGAAAAGCAGTTGAAGGCGCTGTCAATTCGCCATTGCTAAACAATAACGATATTCGCGGTGCAAAAAATATCCTCGTAAATATTACTTCGGGCGAAACCAAGGAAGTAACCATGGACGAGATGAACCTGGTTAACGAATATGTACAGGAGATGGCCGGCAACAATGCTGACTTGATTTATGGTGTGGCTGTTGATCCCGAAATGGGTGAAGCAATCAGCGTAACCGTAATAGCCACAGGTTTTAAAACCAGTTCGATTCCCGAACTGAACGGTGGAACGCAACCTCAGCGTGAAAAAGTTCCGCTTCTTGATGATACAAGTGCTTTTCCTGCCGGTTTCTTTGGCAACGAAAATGTTTCCAATCCACCCAATCATCCGGTTTTTACCGAGCCAACGGCGGTTGACAAAAAAGATGAGATTATCAAGCAGTTGTATCCGCCCATCAGGATCGATCCTTTTGGAGACGGTACAGGTGAAGGAGGCAAGAAGGTGATGCAGGTTAATTTCTTCAACGAGACTGAAGATTATATCGAAGAGCTCTCCAAAATTCCGGCTTACGAACGCAGAAAAGCAAAGAATACGGGTAATCCCCTGACTAATGCGAAAGAAGTATCGCGGTATACTTTGTCAGGCAATCCCGACGAAGGTCCCCGGTTGAGAAAGAATAACTCTTTTCTGCACGATAAAGCGGACT
>JAAFHB010000365.1 GCA_010906965.1 Mariniphaga sp.
TTTTCGATTCAGGGAAAATAACTGCATCTGAATTGACAAAAATTGCTGCTGTTACAAATATAGTTGTTAACCCTTCACGAGCAATGAATGTGCATGAGCCGAACCAAATGGCCCTTCTCTCCGGTGTGAATCAGCTTTATGCCGAATTAGGTGCAAATCCCAGGGATACCAAAAGCGAAACAGAAAACAGCCGCGGATTTACTCCTGAAAAGGCTTGGGATATGTTGTGGGAGACAGGATATGGCAATAAATCATGATTGATATTGGTTGTAAATAGAGAAATGTTAAAGGTGACAAAAAAATAATTGTCTGGTTTAATCATCAACAAATGAAACTATTAAAAGAATTGCAAAAAGACATCCGTTTTATCGAAGGATTGAAATCCTGCATCAATTGCGGAATTTGTACTGTATTGGGAAGCCTTTCAGAAAGAGATAGCCGATGATCATTATTATTTTGCAAGAAGTTGCATCCGCCAGAACTTTTTCCCGGCGGCAGAAGATGTTTTTCTAAAAATTATGAGGGATGAGCTTGGGAAAGATATTATCGACGATGCCCTTCAAACAAGCTGCACAGGGATTGCCTACCACTCAGGCATAATTCCTTTCGAAACAACCATGACTGTTGTTGCCAGACAGTTTGCCTTGATGAACGAAGCGGGGTACGAAAATTTTGTTTGTTCTTGTGTAACATCCTTTGGTATTTACATCGAAGTACTCGAAACATGGAAGCATTTTCCCGAAAAGGAGAAGGAAATCAGGGAGATGCTCAAACGGGCAACCGGTAAAACTTTCGAAATACCAAAGAACCTCGTTCACGCGAGCGATCTAATCTATAAATTCCGTAAAGATATAGCCGTTAAAGCTGACATCAGGTTGATCAATCAACATTCCGGCGAACCGTTGAATGTGGTTGATCATGTAGGTTGCCATTATGCGAAAATTTTTCCTGAAAAAGGGGTTGGCGGCGCCGAATTTCCCCAGGTTCTGGCTGGATTGATTGACGAATGGGGTGGTTCACAGATCGATTACCCCGAACGTCGTCATTGCTGCGGTTTCGGTTTCAGACAATACCTACTGAAATCGAACCGGGGCTATTCGTTAAGCAATTCAAAAAAGAAGTTCGACTCCATGCAGCCTTACCACCCCGATTTGATCATTGCAAATTGTCCCGGCTGCACCTTTTTTCTTGACCGGTGGCAATACGTAATTGCAGAGATGGAAAATAAAACTTATGGACAAAACGGTTACGGAATCCCTGTTTTAAGTTACGAAGAATTGGCTGGTTTATTATTAGGATACGATCCCTGGGATATGGGGCTACAATTACACTAGGTTTCAGTTGAACTTCTACTTGACAAGCTGGGGATTGTTTACAAACCGGATGAAAAATATAAAGGGTTAATTGGTTTGGATTTAGGAAAGCCGGAAATACCGAATATCTTGAAATGCTGATGATATGAAAGTTGTTTTATCACATGGTCATTACGATCATACCGGAGGACTATATCCATTTCTCAAAAAAAACAGCAAGGCAAAAATATACGTCAAAGAAGGTATTTTCACGCCGAAATACAGCTGCCGAACCCGGTTTATAGGAACTCCATTTAATGAAGAACTTCTTAAAAACAGGCTGGTATATGTTGATGCAATTACCGAAATAACTGAAAATATTTTTATAATGCCAGATATTGATATTTACAACTCAATAGATACTCATTTTAAAGGGATGAATATTAAAATGAATAACGATTTTATTCCCGACGAATTCGATGATGAGCTATTTCATCAGCATTGTGACAGCCTGTTCGCACCGGGGTATTACGATTGTGCCACAGCATCCCAACATTTTAAACTTCCTGTAAGCTTAGTCCTTGGCGGTTTCCACATGAAGGAGTGTTCTGATGAACAATATGATCAGATATTGCACTATTTTCAACTATTTAAACCAGAATCAATCGGGGTTTGCCATTGCACTGGTGTCGAAAAATTTGCAGAGCTATAGGGTGATTGCGGAATGAATTTATTTTATAGTTTTACTGGGCATGAAGTAACTATTTAGAAAAACTTATTTAATACACTAACCCATATTAAAATTCGAAAAAATGAAAAACTTTGGCCTACTTATTCTGGCATTCGTATTGATTACCTCAGTAATCGGAATAATTACTTGGATGATTGAAAACTTAATTATTGAGAAGATCAACCTATTCAAAAAGTTAAATATCCTCTTTTACAGCATTGGTTATTTGTAATTATTTTAAATTATTCGACATCTAAATATGTAAATATTTGTTTTATTGATTGATACGATATTATTGTGTCCTATTTATTTTAGATCGAATCGGAAATATTATATTCCACCTTCAAATATGTAGATATATGAATATATTTGCATTCGAATTGATTAGACTAAAAGTCAAATTAATTCAAGAGTACCTGTTTCCGGATTAAAATGGAAGAAAAACACTTAATAATATGCTCAGAAACATACTACTGGTAATTGTTGTTGTCATTATCTCCCTGGTAATGGTAAATGTTTTCCACCAGGAAGATAACTATAACCTTAAACTCGAAAGTCTCCGGCACAAGTATGCTTTAAAGGCTATTCCTTCTGTTAATCACAGCAAACTTCCGGCTTTGCAGAGAGATTTTAAAACACCTCAGGAGGTGACAGAAGCTTGCCTTTCGTGCCATACCGAAACACATAAGGAGGTGATGGCTTCGTCGCATTGGAATTGGGAGCGGGTAGCATATGTCGAAGGACGCGGAATCTCATCAACGGGAAAGAATAATGTGATGAATAATTTTTGTCTCGGAACAAATTCCAACCAACAGTCGTGTGCAAAATGTCACATTGGTTATGGTATGACCAGCAGCCATTTCGATTTTAATAATGCCCGTAATGTTGATTGTATGGTTTGCCATGATAATAGTGATGAATATCTGAAAGGTGCTTCAATGGCAGGATATCCCGATCGTACCGTAAACCTTGAAAATGTAGCTCAGAGTGTTGGTTCGCCGAAGAAAAGTAACTGTGGATCGTGCCACTCTTTTGGTGGGGGTGGAAATAATGTGAAGCATGGAGATCTTGAGGTTGCATTAAACTCTTGTAGTCGCGAAGTTGATGTTCACATGGGAGCCAATGGGATGAACATGGAATGCGTTGCCTGTCATACTGCCGAAAATCATAATATTATCGGCAAGTTATATTCGGTTTCTTCCGATAATTCAAATCGGGCAACATGTGAACAATGTCATACCAGTACGCCTCACCTAAGCGATGTAATCAACCGTCACGGATCGAGGGTTTCATGTCAGGCATGTCATATTCCTGTGTACGCCAAGGTTAATTCCACGAAAATGTCATGGAACTGGTCGGATGCAGGGAAATTAAAAGATGGAAAACCATATGAAGAAGAGGATTCTCTGGGTAACCATGATTACATGTCAATTAAAGGTTCTTTTGTTTGGGCACGAAATGTCAAGCCCGATTATATCTGGTTTAACGGAACAGCCGATCATTATATTTTGGGCGATACTATTAAATCTGTGCCGGTGCAAATGAACACTTTAAATGGCTCGCACAGTGATAGGCACTCAAAGATTGTTCCTGTCAAGATTCACGTTGGCGACCAAATTTACGACAAGGTTTACAATCGATTAGTGCAACCTAAGCTATATGGCGAAGCCGAAGGCGATAGTGCTTACTGGCAAGATTTTAATTGGGATGAAGCTGTCGCCGCCGGGATGAAAGAATCTGGTCTGCTTTACAGCGGACAGTATGGTTTTGTAAAGACTGAAATGTACTGGCCAATCAATCATATGGTTTCGCCAAAGAGTCAGTCCGTAAGTTGTGCGGAATGTCATACGCCTAATAATGGCAGGTTGGCTAAATTGACCGGATTTTACCTTCCAGGTCGTGATCGGAACAAACCGCTTGATTTTCTGGGTTATTGGATGTTTATCCTAGCGATGATCGCTGTTTTTGGTCATGCTGCAATTCGTATTTCGATGAATATTGCAAAGAACAAATTCGAAAAACAGATCATCAACTATGATGAGGATAAACCT
>JAAFHB010000040.1 GCA_010906965.1 Mariniphaga sp.
AATATAACGATACACGAGCGGCTGAACCCTAAACTTCAAAAGCAGCACATGCCCATACGGTACTGGAAATTTTTGCCGGAGAGGATGTGATTGATAATGGAAGACTGAATACAAAATAGTAGAGACACGAAAAACTGTGTATCTTCAACAACCAAATTTCACATCCGGATTTCTGAATTTATTTCACCACCACCGCATCAACCGGACAAACCTGCCTGCACGCATCACATTTGATGCATAATTCGGTATTGATCACATGTTTTTCGTGAGGAGCAAACGGAATCGCATCAACAGGGCATCGCTGCACACATTTGGTACAGCCGATGCAATCGTCTGTGATTGAATAATTCACCAATGCTGCACATTTCCCTGTGGGACATCTTCCATTCAGATGCGCTTCATATTCTTCCCTGAAATATTTAAGTGTACTTAAAACTGGGTTTGGAGCTGATCGGCCTAAACCGCAAAGCGATCCTTTCTTCGTCCATTCGGCGAGCTTTTCGAGTTTTTCAAGATCACCCGGTTTTCCTTTCCCTTTGGTCAGGTTATCAAGTAAATCAAGCATTCTTTTCGTTCCAACCCTGCAAAATGTACACTTGCCGCATGATTCATCCTGAGTGAATGAAAGGAAGAAATGCGCTATATCAACCATGCAATCAGTATCGTCGAGTACAATCAAACCGCCGGATCCCATCATCGCACCAAGGCTCGTAAGCGATTCATAATCAATAGGTGTATCTTCGAGTCTTGCCGGGATACATCCTCCTGAGGGACCTCCGATCTGGACAGCTTTAAAAGTATGTCCGTTGGCGATTCCGCCACCAATTTCTTCGACGATCTGCCTGATTGTCATTCCCATAGGAACTTCAATCAATCCGCCGCGTACCACTTTTCCTGCAAGTGCAAATACCTTTGTTCCTTTACTTTTCTCGGTTCCAATGCGTGTAAAACGGTCCACATTATCGCGCATGATGTACGAAATCTGCGCAAATGTCTCTGTATTATTTACGAGTGTTGGTTTCCCAAACAACCCTTTTTCTGCCGGAAACGGTGGCCGCAGGTATGGAAATCCACGGTTTCCTTCGATCGACTGAATCAATGCTGTTTCCTCTCCGCACACAAATGCGCCGGCTCCTTCGTAAATTTTCACATCGAAATTAAATCCAGAACCAAGAATATCATTACCAATCAGGTTATTTTCTATGCAAATTTCAATTGCTGCCCTGATCCTTTTGACAGCCAACGGATATTCAGCACGAATGTAGAAATACCCTTCACGCGTATTTACGGCATAGGCAGCAATGAGCATCCCTTCGATAATCCGGTAAGGATACGATTCGAGTAACATGCGGTCCATAAAAGCGCCAGGATCACCTTCATCACCATTGCAAATGAGGTATTTAAGCTCACTGGTTTGTTTGGCAACCATTTCCCATTTAATCCCGGTAGGAAATCCGGCTCCTCCCCGACCCCTGATGCCGCTCTCCTTTATCTTCGCGATCACCTGGGCAGGCGTAAATTCTTTAAATACTTTTCTCAATGCATTAAATCCGCCACGATGTTGATATTCTTCCAGATCGAGCGGATTGATTAACCCACGAAATTCGGTGGCAATCGGCAATTGCTTGCCAAGGAATGAAGAGACATGCTTTTCCCTGACATCCAACTCATAACGTTCAATTCCCTCCCATTTCTGATCGGTCTGAATATTTTCAACGGCACTGAAAAACTTGCTTTTCAATCTTGCCAATCGTCCGGCAGGCTGAAAGTGAGATTCGATAATTTGTTTGACATCTTCGGGTTTCACCTTCGAATACAGGGTTGATTCCCCTTTTACAGGAACAATTTCGACAAGTGGTACCTGGTGACACATTCCCACACAACCAACACTTTTCAGTTTAACCTGAAGTCCTTTTTCATTTATTGTATTTTCAACAGCGTCTTTAATATCACTGCTGCCGCTGGCTACACAACACGAACCTAATCCAATCCGTATTTCGCCCAGTATCTCGGTGCCATCCGTTTTACGGAAAAGTTTCTTTCCCTTATTATCTTTCTGACTTTCAAAATCTTTTATAAGTTCGGAAGCCTTATCAGAGGTAACATGACCATAAGTAATATGATCAATCTGAACAACTGGTGCTAATGTACAGCAACCCAGACAGCTTACTTTTTCGATTGTATATTTTCCCGATTGATCGGTATGTTGACCATCTTTTAATTTGAATTCGCGACGCATGGCATCGTAAACCTGAACCGCACCTTTCACGTGGCAGGCGGTGCCAACACAAACCCTGATCATATGCTCTCCAACCGGAGCAAGCCGGAATTGGGAATAAAAGCTGGCAACTCCGATGATCTCTGCAGGTTTGATTTCAGTGATATCACTCACACGGCGCAAAGCCTCCTCGGGCAAATAGTTAAATTCGCGTTGAATCGACTGAAGAATTGGGATTAAGGCCTCTTTGGTCGTTCCTTTTTCCGCGACGATACTGTCTACTTTGTTCAGGTCAATCATTTTCCTGTTTTTGAACCATTTGTAAATCTGTCATTTTACTTCGTCCCGATGCAATAAAGGAATTTTGGAGTCCGAAGGTACATACGCCCATTGGCAAAAACCGGCGTTGTTGTCACCTTTTCGGCTGCATTCCCTTCTCCGAGTAATTTTGCCTCTTTGGCAACTTCAAAAACCCTCATCTTTCCGGAAGTATCGAAAATATAAAGCTTATTATCGGTAATTACAGGTGAAGAATAATAACCGGGACCGTCTTCTTTTGACCAAAATTTCTCGCCTGATTTAGCATCGTAACAAGCCAGAACTCCGTAACTTGTTGCGACAAACAAAAATCCGTTTGCTGCAACCGGACTTGCCACTTCCGGCAAAAATTCATCACTTTCCCACACTTTTGCATTTTTCGAAGGATCGATAGCTACCAATTTGGCATACTCGTTACCGGCAAATACCAATCCACCACTTGAAGCAGGTGAAGGACCAACTTCGCCACTCATACAGTCAACCGACCAAAGTTCTTTCCCCGTTTCAGGATCATAACCTGCGACCATCGGATCTGTGGAGAGTACCACCTGGTACTTGCCATTTATATCAGCTAAAATCGGACTTGCCCATGAGATTTTCCCTTTTCGCATGGTTTCCCATGTGGTTTCGCCTGTTGAAGCATTGATTGCCATCAATTTTCGGCTTTTATTTGTATCAAACTGAACGAAAACTTTGTCTTTCCACATGATCAATGACGATGCGTGACCATAGTGGTTATCAGGAAGTCCAAGGTTACGCGCCCACACCCGGTTGCCATCCATATCGAAACAAATGATATCCCCATCGGCAAACATGGCATACACCCGGTTTCCGTCTGTTGCAAGTGAAGGGGCTGCAAAACCGGTATCCTCCGTCACCTTTGGTGGTGTTGCCGGACTTCCCTGAATTTTATCAACTACTTGTTTCCAAAGTACTTTACCAGAACTATGATCGAAACAATAAACCTCGCGCGATTTATTGTCGGCACCCGAAAGGAATACTTTATTTCCCCAGATAACCGGTGAATTATAACCTTTTTTAGGAACAGGCGTCTTCCAGATTACATTTTTACCTGTCGCAGCATCCCATTCCACTGGCGTATTTTTCTGAAAAAAGACCCCATTCCCGAAAGGTCCGCGGAAACCCGGAACGTTAGCCTTAATGGCATTAATTCCCGGAATCGTAATTTTTACTGCTGCAACCGGAACAGCGGCTGTATCCACTTTAGCTGTATCGGCAGCAACAAGATTTTTTGCAGAATCAGTTGTGACAACCAGTGGATTTTCCCCCACCTTTATCACTTCAACTTTATCCTGATCGTCGGCAGGCTTTGCTTCAGCCAAAGATTCTGTAACATCGTATTTTTGAAGATGATCGACAGATGCAAATGATGCACCAAGTCCAAGTATTACCAGCATAGATCCTGTAATCATCACCCACCGCTGTGTCATGATCCGACTCGCCAAATCGTTTTCATCTTTCACTTCGGGTTCTCCGATTTTTGATTTTAAACCGATAAAAACACGAAGTGAGAGTGCAAAAACAATGGCGCCGAATAACAAAAGATAACCACCTGTTTTCACCTGCCATTGACTGTTGAAATAGGCTTTGCGGGCAAGCAAGTCGAAATTCCGGATCTCCTGTTTTAACTCGTCACTATTCGGTTCCTGGCTAAGACGTTTGACCAGCGAAGTAAGTGCTTTGCTTTCAAGCGGTTTGTTTTTAGCCATTTGCATGAAATTCAACAACAACAGTAAAGCTACCGTGATGCAGAATATTCCCGAAACGAGGGCAATATTTAGTGAAAATTTTAATCTGTTATCTTGTTCCATTCCAATATGATGATTAACAATATTATTTCTTTACAGGGCAATAACTCATGCAACGCCCACAGCTGTAACAGTTTCCTTTATGTGGCTGATAGTCCGTCCGTTTTCTGTAAACGACCTGTCCAAGGACCGTCATTCCGATCACAAGACCCATAAATCCGCCGGCAATCCAACCTCCGGTATAAAATTTCTGACGAATTACGGTTGCCTCTTTCACAAGAGTCTCCATAGATTTTCCTGAACTTAGATAGGCCTGAACATCAAGGTTTTTCAGATCATTACGCACTTCAGGTTTTGAGATTAAAAGTTCGGCAAGGTAAACCGTCGGATTGGCTTTTGAAATCCAGGTATGTGCTTTTGAACCTGCAAAACCACCGATAAAAATCCATAGCGGAATCAATAGTGCATATACTAAAAAGCGATTCACGCCCCATGTCCGGTTTTTCGATTGCTTCTCATCTGTTGGAAAATCAATGGCATCGAACGGACATGAGTCGCTGCACAGTTTACATTGAATGCAGGCTGCCGGCGTGATGGAAAGGTGCCATTTCGAAAAACGTGACATCCAGTTCAGTAAGACGCCGTAAGGACATAGAAACCGGCAATAAGGACGCGCAACAAACATTCCCATCAATATAAATGCGATACCCAAAATCACCATGTGAAATTCAGCATCCATCCGGAAGATTCCGACAAACGGGTCGTACCGGCAAATGATAAAGTCGGTACCGGTAGCAGCAAATAACACGGCCAACGACAGATAGAGATATGGAATGATTCCTAATGTTGTCCGGAGCCATTCGGGCAACGATAATGGCTTTATAATCAAAAGGTCCTGCATGGCACCCAGCGGGCAAGCTCCTGCACAAAAGGTTCGGCCAAAGTAGAGCGTGAAGATGAGCGGTATCAGAAAGAAAAGTAAAGTAGTGATTGATATGGCATAACCCGGATCAAAAATCGTAAGTGCTACATTCTGGATCGATCCGATGGAGCAAATGCAACCATTCCGGTAAAACCCGAAATAAAGCAAAGTGAAAACCGATAGCCAAAGTATTCCTTTGCGTGACCGTTTACGGATTGCAAAATAACTTGCCAGTGATAGAACAATCAACAATATAACAACATCCGTATATTCAAGCGCCAAAGCACGAGGTTCAGGAGTTATGGGTGTTGGCTGACTATAACCAGTTCCGAATTCTGGTTTGGGAAATCGTTGCTGCTGCGCCATTCCTGCCAAACTGAAAATCAGAAAAGTGAAAATCAGCGATACTTTAATCCATTTCTTCATTAATATCTATCTAAAATACAATTTGTTATTCCAAAGCATCTGATTACGGTGCATAAGGCATTAAGATTTTATTTGCCGGAGCAGATGCGCCTAAATTCTTATTACATTTCGTTCCCTGTGTTGCGTTTCCGATAAATCGGGACTGGCATATCCTCTTGCCCTGGGTCTTCGCCGATCTTCGATTCATAACTCATAATTCATAACTCATAATTCATTAAGCTTTCCCATCCTTCGTAAAACTCCCTTTCACCTTGTAGGCTTTACTCGCTTTTACACGTGAGATGGCTTGCGAAGGGCACAACCGGGCGATGGAACATTCGTTACAATTGAGACAAATGCGGTGAATAATCTGCAAATGCAAAGAACCGTTTCCGAACGAGGTGCATCCCTTAACACATTTTGCACAACCGATGCAAAGATCTTCGTTAATAACATACTCAAAATAAGGCTCTTCAATAAACCTGCGTTCAATGGCAGCAGTTGGACACAACTGATTTTCGGCAGCAGTAGAGAGCTTATTGGCATCTGGTTTCAGGTAGCCTCCACAAAGGTCGCAATAACCACAAAGGTCGTAAGCATGAATACATTTCACAGCCGACGGAGTCATCACACACGAAGTAGCACACCGTCCGCACTGGGTGCATTTGAACGGATCGATCTGCCACACATATTTTTCGGTGGTGAGATTTTTGGCGGCTACGGCTCCTACGGCTCCCAAAGTGAGCAATAACGATAGACGTGTGCCGCTCCGGATAAAGTCTCTCCGGCTCTTTTTGTTTTTATTTTCCATCTTTTCTCTCCTTATCCGCCTGTGGAAGTACACATTGAGCATATTTACCACAGTTTTTACATTGTGGTGCGACAGAACAATTATCTGGAGTTGCAATCTTTTGATTTAATGTAAGAAAAGCGCTTAACAATCCGATGCCGGATAAGAGTGCCCAACGACCTCCCTGTTTGAAAAAATCCTTTCTGTTCATCGTACTCTATTTTTTAACAAATAATCTGATCCTCTTTTTATTCAAATCCAAAGCATAGATATTGCCGTTGTTATCAACTGCAATATCAGGTGCCTCACCATTTTCGACAAATTTAGATGGGGCAGCAACGACTCCGGAAAACTCGCCCGACGGTTTATAGGTCTTAATCCGAACCAATCCCTTTTCGCTTGTAACAAAACTACCATCAGGTAAAAAGGCAAAATGTGCAGGATTGCAGCATCCGCTAAAACCGTCTATTTTGATTGATGAAGCTTGCCACCACGTACGAAGTGCACCTTCAACAGTATAGTTTTCAAGCGAATGTTTTCCGGGATTAACCACCCACAATTCCCCATCCGGATTGAAAGCCAAATCGAAATAGGGACTCGGGATTATAAAACCATGAATCTGGTCGTTACCCGATTTTCCTTCAATTATACCCTGCGCTTTTCCATCCAGCGAAAACTTCCGGACGATCCGCTTTCCAGCATCGGCAACAAAAACAATTCCCGATTTCTCGGCAATGGAAGTGATTACAGTACTATCTGAAAATAAATCCCATTCAGCAATTCTCACTCCATCAAGACTTAAAACGACAAGTGATTTATGGAACCCTACAAAAATATTTTCAGCAGATGCGTAAACACAAGTTGGCTTCCGTTCGAAACTCACTTCCTTCAGTAATTTTCCGGTTGGTTCGACGATCTGCAATTTCTGATCCCCAACAACGAAAAGCTCGTCACTCCGAAAACTAATTCCGGTAGGTTCGGAAAAATTGATAGCCAAGTTGCGGCTTTCTTTATAATGAATTAACGCCGTATCAATCTTCGAAAATGGATCGATATTATAAGCATAAGGATTTGCAGGCTGCTGATCGGGTTTGGAAGCGTTGAAATCGAGAACGACAACAACGACGATAATCACAGCCAGAATGATTAGAAAATAAACGATACCCTTGTTCTTCATAACACAGAAATTAAAGGTTCATATTGATGCAAACCATTGTTTTAGAATCTCGTAGCAACATATATCCATCTGCAACTGCAATCGGTGCCCAGGCATCAGAACCATCTTTAATCACCTTTACCTGATCGAGTTGGATATATTTTGAAATACTTGGTTTAATAATCGTCAGCGTTCCCTCGTCATCGAGAATATAGAATTTATTGTCAGCAATCATAAAAGGTCCCAAGCCAAAACGTGCCGTCTGTCCGCTTGTCCATACCATTTTTTTAGTATCGGATGGATCAACACACACAAACTGATTTCGTAATGAGCCGGCATCTTTGGGTAATATACCGAAAAGATGTCCCTGCCAGAAAACCGGAGTTTGCTGCTCGCAGGCAAGTCCAAAACGCGGAAGATATTCAGTCAAAACATCGATTGTAAAATTACCTCCATTTTCTTTGAGTTGAAGCATCATTGAACCTGCTCCGTAACCAGCGGTCATAAAAATCTTTCCATCAGGCATGCATACCGGTGAAGGCGCAACTACAGAATGATTCCATGCCGGAGTTTTCCAGAGGACCTTCCCAACATCTGCTCCATCAGCGGCAACGCCGATCACTCCTCCGATTGCACTGTAAACATACATTTTACGGCCACCAAATGTATATGGCATAATTGATGAATGCGACATTTTCCATCCGTCAGGGTTGTGTACTTCCCATAATTTTGCACCAGTTTCGCAACTTACACCAATCATTAGCGCTTTTCCTCCTGTTGCGATAACAGCAACATCATTGTCAATCATCGGACATTGACCAGTATACCAGAAAGGAATTTCGGTTATGTAATCTTTGGCAACATCAATGCCCCACCTGAAATTACCGGTCAAGCGATCGACGCACATGACCTGGCAACGAGGTCCCATTGTCAGGATATATTTTTCGGTGATCGCGGGAATCGTCCGCGACATCCCGTGATTCCGTTTAATGCTCACATTATAACCCCTTTTCCACAACTCTTTTCCGTCAGTCAGCGAAAAGCAGCGCAACATATCGGCCTTCTCTTTTTCGTTGTAATCGAGCAGGTAAACCAATCCTTTGTATATTGTTGCACCTGAATGCCCTTCTCCTAATTCAAGCGACCAACGAATATCAGCACCAGCAGGACCAAATTTCTCCTTCAATTTGACCGGTGACTTTGAAATATTATCGAAATCATTTCCGCGAAAGCGTGGCCATGTTTCGGTCATCTCTTTATAATCCGTTGAAAAAGTTTCGAATATTTTGCCAATCTCCACATTTTCGGATACCGTATCTGCAGCTGCCCGCTTATCAAGTCCGGGCAGACTTTCGGTATATTTCGACGTCGGATCTGCCATCAGCCACCAAACCAAAACGATCGCAGCAACGAATGAGAGTAGATAAAACGCAATATTCAGTGTCTTCTTTTGATTCATTTTAAGCTTTAATATTATAAATCAGCAGCATATTGCCGTGCCGAAGGTATAGCTTGCCGTCATAAATTGCCGGATGAGCCCAGTAAGCCCCCTCGCCCACTTCTACTTTAAAAGTACTTATTATTTTAAACTCAGAAACATCCGGTTGAACCAGTGCAATATTGCCCCCTTTTTCCTCGTAACAATAGAGCAAACCATCAGCTTCGATAACAGAACCTTTATTAAACCAATCTTTTACCCAATTTGTCTTTCCTGTTTTCCAGTCGATTGAAACCCACTGACCTTTGGAATTACTTTGCCAGTTGGTACCGTAAAGATTACCATCAACCAGCACAAATCCACCATGGTGCGTATCCATCGTTTCGTTTTTCCATTTCAGGCTTACAGAATGGCCATCTTCCGAAAGCGAGAACATTGTTGCGGGATGATCGTAACCACTGGTTACAAAAATTTCGCCATCACGATAAATAGGTGTATTGGTATTTGCCCCTTTTCCCATATCGCCCGTTTGAAGCGGTTTCAAATTGTAATTCCAAAGGATCTCGCCGTTGATCGAATTGATTGCAATAAGGTCATACGCAGTCTGTGCAAGAATGATCTTCAGACCATTTCGTTCAATCAATGAGGAGGATGCATAAGCCCTTGGTCCGCCAAGACTTTTTGTTTTCCACAGAAGTTTCCCTGTGATCTTGTCATAGGCAACAACCGATGTCACCTCTCCGCCAGTCACATAAACAGCTGCCTGATCGGTGAGTAATACAGATTCGGCAACACCCCATTTATGATACTCGCCTTTAAATTGATTGTGAGCATCCTGCGACCACAACATGTCTCCATTTTTAGCGTCAAGGCAACAAACGGTTCCCATGCCGCCAATCAGGTAAATCTTGTCGTTCTGAATCGTAGGTGTACTGCGCGTATCGGGAAAAGAATTTGCCCAGGCATGTCCGTAAACCTTATCCCAAAGCAAATTACCCTTTAAGTCGTAGGCTGAGATCACATCCATGGTATCTTTTTTAATGCCAGTGACGTAAATAACATCCTTGTAAACGATTGGCTGAGAATATCCCTTTCCAATGCCTGCAATCTGAAGCTCAAGTTGCGGTCCTGTTGCAGGCCATTTTTTCAGCAAACCTTTTTCAGGATAGGCACCGTCGCGTAATGGTCCACGGAATTGTGAAGTCTCCTGTCCAAAAACCGGCGCTAGCATAAATGATAATATATAGAAAAGAAATATTCTCATAATTAATGCATTAAGCTTTTATATTGAAAACCATTAATACCTCACCGTGACGAATATAGAGTTTTCCTCCGCTGATAAAAGGGTGAGCCCAGTGTGGTCCGGTTCCGTCGGTCACTTTGAAGGTGCTGATCACATCCCATTTTTCGGGATTTGGTTTGATCAATCCAACAGTCCCTGCCTTCTCTTCGTAAGCATAGAAAAGATCATCTGCTCCGATCAATGAACCCTTATTGATCCAGTCTGTTTCGTATTTTAATTCACCTGTATCCCATTTCAAACAAACCCATTTCCCTTTGCCATTGCTGATCCAGTTGGAGCCATAAATGTAATCACCAGACACCATAACTCCATGATGATGATTATCAAGTACATTATTCGTCCATTTTTCTGAAACGGATGTTCCGGAAGGATCCATTTTCAACATCACTGCCGGGTAATCGTATCCCATTGAAAGGAAGATCTCGTCATTTTTGAAAACCGGGGTGTTGGTCCAGATCAAACCCGGCTGATCCTTCCATAATTCATTCTTGTAGTATTTATAATTCCAGGCGACTTTCCCGTCTTTTGGATTTAGTGCAATCAGATGGGTCGCTGTAACTGCAAGGATAAATCTGAAATTTTTGTATTCATAGATGGTAGGCGAAGCATAAGCACGCTGTCCACCAACACTTTCGCTTTTCCAGATTAATTTTCCGGTCATCTTGTCAAAAGCAACCACGGAAGTCTCCTTACCACCAGGCGTACAAATTACCATGTCGTCTACTATCAAAGGTGTTTCTGATACACCCCACATATGCCACTCGGATTTAAAATCTTTATCCACATCTACGGCCCAATTCTCTTTCCCAGTGTTAGCATCAATACAAACCAGCCGACCAATTCCTCCAACAACATAAATACGATCGCCTTCAACTGTAGGTGTTGAACGTGTATCGGGAAATGATTTTGACCATGAACGACCATAAGGAACCTGCCATTTTATTTTTCCCTGAAGATCAATAGCGGTCAGATAATCAAGCGTATCAATCATTCCGGTGACGTAAATCATCTGATTGGCAATTACTGGTGAAGAATAGCCCTTCCCGAGTTTATCAACTTTCAGAATCATCTCCGGACCATTTGCAGGCCACGTTTTCAATAATCCCGACTCTTTGAAATAACCATCACGCTTCTCACCTCTCCACTGAATAACCTGACTGAAAGCCGAAAAGCCAAATATCAAAACCACTGATAATATAATAACCTTCTTCATAAATAACTGTCTATTAATATTTTAAAACGAGAGAAATGGCATTATCACCTTTTCTCCCGTTCCGGAAAATCTATAATGAATTGTATCTTTTCAATTAACTATTTTATCTTGTAAGCAATCAACGATTTACCGTGCCTTACAAAAAGACGGCCATTGTTGATGACCAGATGAGCCCAATGCTGCGCACTTCCCAACTCAACTTTAGCCTTAGAAGCAACATTAAATCCAGCCGGAGTTGCAGGAACGAGCGCAAGTTCACCTTTCTCGCTATAAATATATAGCATGCCATCAGCAAAGATTACATTTCCTTTTGCAACAGCCTGAGAAGCATATTTTTGTTCGCCGGTTTTCCAATCGATACACTGCCAGTCTCTTGTTTTATCACCTGATCCATAGATGTATCCATCAACAACAACAGCTCCGCCAATTCGGCTGTCGAACTTTTGGTTAAACCAGGCTTTGGTAACTTTACTTCCATCGCCATTTAAATTAAGTTTGACGCCACCCTGACCATAGCCGCTAAAACAGAATAGACTATTGTCGTAAAAAAGAGGCGTATTGGCATGAACCGCCCACTCATTTGTATGCTCATGCGACCAAAGTAATGCACCTGTTTCGGCATCCAGACCGATGATATGTTTTTCAGTCATTGTAACCAGCAATGTACGGGAAGCTAATTTCACAAGCAAAGGAGTGCAATAGGCTGGTTTTTCGCCAACACCTTTACTGCTCCAGATCAATTTACCATCCAAACGGTTCAATGCGATTACATTGTTTGTATTACCACCTGCGGTTACAAACAGTTTGTTGCCATCAATCACCAGTGTTTCAGTCACGCCCCATGTAATATTCTGACCGCTAAAGTCTTTCATTACATCTTTTGTCCAGTTGATCTTGCCGTTTGTGGCATTCATACAGGTAACGACCCCTTTCCCGGAATACATATAAAGCAGATCACCTACAACTGATGGTGTTGCCCTGGAACCGGAATAGTTTTCAGTCCATTCTTCGCCATATGTTGCTTTCCATTCAAGTTTTCCATCCTGGGTTAAAGCATAAATATACCCAACCTTATCGACAGCCGCTGAAACGTATATTTTTCCATTTGCAAATACCGGAGATGAAAAACCTTCTCCCAATTCATCATAATGCCAAATAATTGCAGGGCCATTTGCAGGCCATGCTTTCAATAAACCGGTTTCAGGATAAATACCTGTTGATCCCGGCCCACGCCAGGTAGTGGGCTCCTGTGCTTTTGCTGATGTAATGGCCAGAAAACCAGCTATTAATAAAGGAAAAATTTTCTTGTTCATATCTGAAATCGTTTAAACTTTTGTCTAAAAATAGAACCATTCAGCTGAACATGCAAGAAGTGAATGGTATTTAGTATAAGTCTAAATAAAAAGTTTTGGCAGTTAGCTACTGGCTATTGGTTACCAACGGCTAATGACAGGCAGGCTTTGTACATCCGGTTATTAATACTTATAACAAGATGTTCAGTAAATATCCAACAATGATAATGCCAGCAGCAATGATTCCGACAAAAGTGAGGATGAAAGGCAATTTCAAAACCTTTTTTAAAATAATTAATTCGGGAAGTGATATTGCGATAACCGACATCATAAAAGCGAGTGCAGTTCCGAGCGGAACCCCCTTCTCGATTAATGCATAGGCAATTGGCACAGCTCCAGGCGAACAGGCATAAAGTGGAACCCCAACTAAAACAGCCAAAGGGACAGAATACCAGGTCGATTTGTTTATCAATGACGCCAATGAATCATTGGGTACATAACCATGGACCAAAGCACCAACTGCAATACCCACGATCACATATGGCCAGATCATAACAATGATCTCTTTTACAGCAGTCGTACCCGCATGAATCCGGTCATCAAGTGTAAGTCGCTTAGTATCATTCGAAATCTCCTCAAACTTTAAATTTTGTACCCAATCCTGAAGCCATTTTTCGAGTTTAAGCCTTCCAATGATCCAACCAGCAGTTATCGCGATCAGCAAACCCATCAAAATATAGATCACGCCAACTTGCCAACCGAACAGGCTAAATAGCATAATAACAGCAACTTCATTAATCATGGGTGCTGCAACCAAAAATGAGAATGTGATTCCAATCGGGATTCCTGCCTCAATAAAACCCAGAAACAAAGGAATTGCTGAACATGAACAGAATGGAGTTACAATTCCGAGCAAGGATGCCATTACATTGCCGGCAAACAACGATTTACCTTCCAGAAATTTCCGGGTTTTTTCAGGCGAAAACCACGAACGAACGATGCCAGCCAGAAAAACAACAAGAATCAGCAGCAAAAATATTTTCTGCAATGTACTGATAAAGAACCAAATTGTATTCGATAAATTTGATTCGTAAGGCATCGATAACCAATTATATACAACAAAGTTTGTGGATGCTTCCTTGTAAATGTAAAGGAAAATCCATAACAGAAGAATTGGAATATATATAATTGAATGATTGCGCATTAATATTCTCATTTTAAATATCTTCTAAGCGCTTCGATATAATAGATCAAAGGATATAATTTCTCGTCGTACCACAACATTGCAAAATACAGACCAATAGGACTCGACCGCAAACCAGCGTTATTAAATTCATTTTCAAGCCATTCAAATCCATTCAGGATTACCTCCTGATCTTTTCCAATCAATGCTGAGATGGCAAGCGAACTCTCCTCAATTGTACCCTGAACGTTCAGTTCCCCACCCCAACTGCCATTCTTATTTTGCTGTTTCAACAAAAAATTCTGCGCATTCGTTACCATCTGTCCGATATTCTTTTTCATATTATCATCGAGACTAGTAAACAGCAAACTATCTTTTAAATAGATCGTTACTTTGGCGGTTCCATAAACCGGATTCTTCTGATCGGAAGTAGACTGATTTCCGAACCACAATGGATACCAGCAACCGTTATCATGCTGAGCCTTCCACAGAAATCCAAAAGATCGCGCGATACACTGTTTTACAGTAGTTTGTAATTCAATCGACATTTTATCACTTACAATATCAAGCGATTTGGTCAATGCCAACAGCGCATGTCCCGTCAGATCGGCACAACTGCTGTCGAACGGAAGCCGCCCCCACCCTCTGCAAAAAGTCGGAAATCCACCATCTTTGTTTTGCAGGGTGGTCAACCAAAGACAACCATTTATGATTGCTGCCGCATCTTCTTTATCATGATATAAATCAAGCAGCGCCAAAATTGCCCCTGAAGTATCATCTACATCAGGTACCGAACCCGAAAAGTTGGTCCAACCCCAACCGCCTGGCTGTGCAAGGTTAAAAGGGTGAACTTCTTTATATTGAATTGTTTTTAAATGATTTAGAAGCGTATCTGTTTCAGCTGCTGAAAACACGACAGGCATTTGTGATCCAAGCGCCTTCACACTCAAGGTGGTGACCCAGGTCGATAAGTCGGTATCAATTGGCCAACTGCCATCCGAACGCTGCTGATTCCGTAAAAATAATAGCCCCTTCGCAACCACCGGATTATTTCGAAGACCGGCAGAAACCAGGCACATCGCGACAAAAGCGGTCAGTGGTGTTGCTTCAAGAAAACCACCGCTTTCGGGTACAATTTTTTCCAATTTTCGCATGGCTGGCTGGATGGATCTGTTTCTGATCCAACTCATGATTGGATTGTGGCGATTCCTTGTCTTAAAAACGAAAACACCAACGGCAATCAGGGCCGGAATAGCATAACTCACTACCCGTAAATTAAACAGACTGTACCACGAAGCCGGAAATAGTGTGAATTCAAAAGGTAACTGAGGAATTTTCGCAACTGTTTTTTTGTCGAGCACGCCACATATTACTAACATTGAAAGGATTGGAACCGAAAAGGTGAAGTCTTTGCCATAAAATTTCAGAACAGAAGAAGTAATGTCACCCTTCGTTAAATCTATCTTCAGCGTAGCAAGGAAATTTTCAATATTTAAAAGGGCTTTTTTTGAATGTTCGCTACCCTCACCGCAATAGCTGATAGCCGCATAACTTAGCAGCGAAGTGCTGACATTACTCTTGCTTTCGGGTGAATCGCCATATCCTCCGTCGCTGTTAACGTGCGCTAAAAGCCAATTTAATCCGCATATAATTAATTGGCTGTCAATTTTATCGCCATATATTTTCAATGCAACAATTGCCACAGAGGTTCCAAGAGCACTCGAAGATAGTCTGCCACTCCAGAAGCCTGCGTCATTTCGCTCCGATTTGAGCAATCTGACCAAATTATCAAACTGATTTTCAAGACTCTTCTGTTCCATAATCAAATTGTTGCAAGCAAATTTAAATAATAAATCAACTCATTGATCCTAATGCCAGTAATCCATAAAATGTATATTCAACATCGGTTACAGCATCGTATTGTGTTGCCCTAAATCCGCCGTTATCGTATAAATCATCTACGAAGCTTAAACAATCAGGCTTCATCAGCCGAAGGTCAGCCTCCAGAAAATGAAGTGCATACAAGGCAACTCCCGTTGAAAGCAAATCCCCGGCTGGAGTCTGATGCAGGGCTGCAAATCCACCGCTTTCGTGATAGAAGGATTTCAACATTTCTTCGGCTTCAGGCTTCCGGTTGCCCGTCATTCCAAGCATTACAGCAGTTGCCGCAACCACGGGACATGGAAGGCCTGTCATTGCAAATGATTGTTTATATTGATTTACAATTCGTTGTATACTCAAATAATCTTCCAGGTAATAAAGTGCCAAAACACCCAGGAAACCGGAATATTCGGGTTGTTTCGAATTTGTCAGCGTCAGATCAGCCACGATCTGCTTGCGTAATTTTTCGGTTGTTGCGTCAGTACCTATCAGTTTTGCGTACAAAATAGCGCCACAATAACGATAAACCCCGGATAAATCAGCAGATGGAACCGTTGATGCCACATATTTTTTCAACGCTTCCATGACCTCATTAATAGAAAGTGATTCAGCTAAATAATATCCGAATAACGTGTAATACAAATCGCAATTGCCTCCTCTGTCCGAAAATCCACCCTGGGCCGTCTGTTTGCTCAAAACATAGGTTCTGATTTCGGCGATCATCTCTGAATCAAGCATCAAGGTTGATTTGGCAAGAACTGGTTCAATTAATTTAGGACGTAATTTTCTTAACTTCGGTTGTGCCGCCAGCTTAAATATATTCCTTGAAAATTTTCCCCAAAATTTCATGTAAAGCCAGTTTAAGACCTATATTCGAAATACTTTCAAGACAATTTTTTGCTTCATTAATCATGTTAATTAACAATTCTTTGGTAGCATCCTGAATATGATAACGGTCAATTAAATTATAGATTGCTTCGTAATCGTCGAGTTTATATGCCGTTAACAGATTTTCAATTTCAGATTTCGGAAGTTGCTCTTGCAGCACCGAAAGTAATATTGAAAACTTCCTGATCGCAATGTCGCCTTTATCGCCCTGGTAATCGGACAAATCATCTTTAATCTGATAAGCAATGCCAATAAAATGACTAAAGCGCTCCAAACTTTCGATGGTTCCATTCGTAGCACCCCCAACAGCAGCACCCAGTAAAAGTGAAACTTTAAAAGCGGCAGCTGTTTTATTATCAAATAGATCCAGCATCTCATTCAATGAAAGGATCTCTTTTGAGCGGATAGATATTAGTTCCGAACCTTGTCCGATTGTCAGACTCCGGTGTCCGCGGGAAACTATTTTGATCCCTTCGCGAATCAACTCCGGCGAAAGGTTGCTTTCCGCAATCAGTCGGTAACCTTCGCCAATCAGGTAGTCGCCCGTATTGATCGCAACCGGAATTCCGTAACGTGCATGAACGGTCTCTTTACCGTAACGCATATCGTCATTATCCTCAATGTCATCATGAATCAATGACGCTTTATGAAAACACTCAACAGATAAGGCCAGCATATTCAAAACCGCGGGATCAGGCTCATTTACAAATGCTTCGTAGGCCAAAACAGCAAGAAAGGGTCTTAAACGCTGGCCACCCGAAAGCAACGATTCAAAAGCAATGGACTCCGTTTTACTTTTGGCAGTGCCCAAAATTCGAATCAATTGCTCCTCTCCAAAAATTGAAGATGTCTTATTCCTTAGATAGTTAAGATTCAGCAATTTGACTGACGGATCTTCGCGGTAATTGTAGATCTCCTGCTTGATCCAGTCGGCATCGGCCATTGTATCGACACAACCACAGGTAATCAAAGGAATTCCGATACTTGGTATCGAATACTTACTTACAGCAGCAAACATCTTTTGTAACACCTCCATGCATCCTACTCCAATTACAGCGTCTACTTTTCCACTTTCGATCAGACGTGTGGTGATCGTCGTACCTTCTGTTACCAAAGCAACATAACCCAGATTCTCAGCTTCGCGTAAAAAACCGGAAATACTGCAATTACCACATTCACTGCATAAAAGGCCCAGCTCATCCTGCTCTGCCTGGCAAAGGTTCACATTTCGCAAACATTGCGGCAACAAAAAAATACGACGATTAAAAGGGGTGGCTCCAACAATTGGCCGCCAGATCTCATTTCCGCAGCATACCATAATGAATGCACGATAACGCTCCTCCCACTTTTCAGATTCAATCAGCAAACTTGCAAACCCGTTTAAAGCATCGTAACTAACCGGGGGCATTACTTGATTATCATGAAAATAGGATTCAACCGTAGCCCTAATATGAGCTCGTTTTGATTTTTCCGTTGGAACATCGAGAACAAATAATGATTGAAATATTTTTGACTCCATTGTTTTAGTTTTATCCATAAGCGCCCAAACCAAAGAAAGCCCGTCGTTTTGCCATCCTGTAAATCCAGCTTCTTTCGGGGATTTTCGGACAACTTCCATGACTGCAAACAACACATCCATTGGCTAATTGATCCGGCAAACCAGGCCGATTGGACGTATTTATTGCCTGATGGTCAGCCACAAATGTACCAAGCCATGCCGGATTTTCCATCAGGATACAACCTCTGGTCTGCTTATTAACCTCGGTTTTAAAATCTTTTATAAAGGTAGAGTTTTCGTAAATATCTTTAAGATCGCCGCTTCCAACATTATCGCACGAAAACTGGATAACCGGGCAAGGCTCGATATTTCCATCCGGATTGATGTGATGACTCAAACCTTCAGCAGCCGGGCAAAATGGTTCACCGTCGGCACCCCAGTATGAATCAATTATCACAAGCGGATATTTGGTTCGTCCTATGACTAAAAAGTTACGCAATCTTAAAATATCTTCAGCCGAAAGTGCAAGTTCATAATGGGGATCTTCGCCTGTCGGACGGAAGATATAATACCAAAGATAGATCACGCCATAGTTATGCAGCATTGCAATAAACTCTTCGGATAATGCCATCTCAATATTTGATTTACAAACACTTATGGCCACGCCTGTGATAAGTCGGTTTGTAGTCGCTGTTTCAATGGCTTTCATCGTCCGGTTGTAAACGTGATTACTTCCTCTCCGGATATCCGCAACCTGTTCATTCCCTTCGAGACTGATCAGCGGCGTTACATTTGCAAGGGCTCTTAATTCAGCCGCCACCTTATCTGTAAGCAAGGTGCCGTTTGTAAATAACTGAAAATAACAATCGGAATGCGTACGGAAAATATTAAATAACTCTTTATACATCAAGGGTTCTCCACCCAGAATTCCATAAAAATAACAACCTTGCTTTTTACTGTCAGTTATAATTTTGTTGATGGCCGCCAAATCGAGACTCGAACTTTTTTCACCCCTGGTAACCCAACATCCCTGGCATGCCAGGTTGCAGTCGTTGGTGACAGAAATAAACTGAAAAGCGGGAAAATTCTCTCCGCGCTTTTTTCGTGCCTGAAACTTATTGAATCCCTTAATTCCTTTCCATCCAAGATTGTAAGCAAATTTCCATAAACATTTTCGATCCGATTTTAAAAAATTTCGCAGTATTGACATCGTCAGTTTTCTATTTTTTAGAACGTTTTTCGGCAAGTGCCTTTTCTCTTTCAGCAATCGCCTGCTGCATGGCTGTTGAACGAATAATTGACTGACGTTTCGCTTTTCGCATTTCGAGCGCCTGGTAAATATTGCTTCCGAGTATCGTATCAATATCGAGTTGTTGTCGTTGTTGTTCTGCCATTTCATCAATCGAATCGGCACCTGCAATCGCACCCGCATGTTCGTATTTTGGAAAAACGATCGCTGTTTGTGCACAGATACGGCCACATGCCGGACAGTTATTTTTACATCCCTTAGGATTAACAACAACTACTTTATTACCAAGCTTCTCATAAACGCCAAAAAGACAAAAATCAGCGCATTGCCCACAGGTATTGCAACGCGAATAATCAATCAGCGGAAACCAGGAGGGCCATTCGGCATTACCATGAAGTTCTGTGAACTCCCCCACTTCGGTATTCCCTTCAAAAAACAAATCAATTCCGGCATATAGTTGATCATTGCTCAATTCCCTGAAATTTAGATATTCAAATTTCAAAGATGAATGGTCGATTCCGCAGTTTTCGAGTAAAAGTCGAACCGCACGCGGAAAACACGCAACAATTAAAACTTCTTCAACTTCCAGAAACTGATCACGTGTTTCACTTTTTCGGTCGACCGAACAGCCACATAAATCGGAAATCTCAGCGAACGGATGTCCTGTTTGCTTTAAATACGTCGAAATAGCCAACTTCCGATCGGCACTGATCAGATTCGCACCGCAATTACAAAAAAATACTTTCTTACTCATAACAAATTAAACATGCCCCGTGGATTACAGGCTCAAACTGAAGCAAAGATATGTTTTCGGGTGGGAAAAACAACAAACCTTTATTAAACTGACAAATTCAATGTTACAGGTGTTCCTGTTTTGAAAAAATCATATCTAAACTTGATTAATTTATTTTTAAATTTTTGGATATAAATAAATTGGTGAAATGTTTCACCTTCAGGGTAGGATTTCCTATCTCCGGGATAGGATGACGCACCTTCAGGGTAGGATGACGTACCTCCGGGGTAGGATGACGCACCTCCGGGATAGGATGACGCACCTCCGGGGTAGGATTTCCTATCTCCACGGTAGGATGACGCACCTCCAGGGTAGGATTTCCTATCTACAGGCCAGGATGACGCACCACCGGGGCGAAATTACCCCATTTAGCACAACGCTAATCAAATTCATCGATGAACGATACCTGCAAAAAACACACCGGTTCCCGGACCGGTGTGTTTAAGGTTAATTTACTTTCGGCTCGTTGATGTCAGAACCACCCTGTTTGAATAATTTGCCTAATGCTTCAACGATGGCTTTCGAGCCTGGTACATCAATACTTTCATTGTATTTTGCTTTCCGATAGATTCTCAGACCCGCATCGTAAGCTTCTGATCCTGCCAACTGGCGCGTGTCGTGAATCATTTCGAGTAGTTGTGTAACTTCTATCTCAACCGATTGAAGAAAAGAAAATAGTTTGAGGTCCTTATCTCCTTCGGTGACGATGTTTTCTTCCGGCCGAAGATCCGGATTGCGAGAAGCAAAATCCAGGCATTTTTCGACAAAGGGTTTTCGACCATCATTCATCATTGATAAACTTACACTTTTCGACATTTTGGTTAAAAAAGGCATGGTTGATTTAATATCCCCGACTGCCTTAAACACCAAACGCTGATCTTCATCGGGTACATTAACGCTAATTAGATTTTTCATACTTTTTGAGTTTTAAATATGTAATTAACTGGTTTTATTCAGACCGCATCCGGGAATGCGGGGTGGATACATCGTACGGTTCAGCATACTCGAATTGATATTCGTATTTGAACCAGGAGCTGAGTGGATAATCTGTAAAAATTCAATGACTGCAATAGCATGTTCGTTGTTAAGCATATTTTGAATATCAGTAAATTTTGGAACACATGCGAGATGGTTTCCGGTACTATTTCTGCCTTCAGCAAATCCGTTAGCAGTTAATAACTGACTAATCTCTAATATTTCAAGGTCTGCTCTACCGATTAAGAATAGATTTTTAGGTTGGTCCATAAAGATTTTTTAATTCTTTAAATTTAGAGAAAATTATTGATATCCTGATGTGTTTCTTTGAAAAATATTTTTAATGATGAATTGCTATAAGATTGATTTTACATCTGTTTAAAAAACCATCTCAGTTGTTTTATAAAGACCAGCACCTGCCAGTTTTTAGACGAATTTCGATCAAATGCACTTTACAGCTATTATTTTTTTGACGGCATATCTGAGCCTTTTTTGATGTTAAAAATTGCGGATTGAACACGCTCATCTGCAGAAATAGTGAGCAAGACGATCAAAGAGTTGATCGCAGAGATCTAATGACTGCATGTATTTCCGTTTTTCGCTTCTGGCTCATCGTATCCTTTGCGCCCGCCTGCTCTTCTCCAGGTACAAGCCATGAAGAAGAAAACGAAGAATATGCCTCAATAAATCTGATAATTAATAAAAGAATTCTGCAATTTTTTAATCAGAAAAAAACCTCTTTAGCAGGCTTTTATTTGTATTTTTGTGAGTATTTTTATGCGTAAATAAATTTTAATAGAATTCCGGAATTTGGCTGACATAAATAGTCTAATGATGGAGTATATTTTAGAGTAATTGATTAATAATCAATAAAAGTAAAAAATTCAGAGGTACCTCCGTCGCATTTCTCAAATGTGTGTAACCAGTAAACATCTCCAGGTTTAATGGTCTTAGTTCTTCACGATTAACGGTGGTAAAAATGCTTATTGAAATTTTTGTATTGGTATTTTCAAAAAAGGATTTTCCAAAGGGAGTTCGATTTTAATATTTGGCACATTATTTTTAAAGAAAACGATAGTTTTAATTCAGTTATAATATGGAAACGAAAACGGAGGAACCAATTTCGACGAATGATCCATTTAGCAATATTCAGTTTAGGGATATTTTTAACCTTGAAGAAATTCAACACATACAGGATTTATTTGCCGATGCTAATGGTGTAGCGTCTATTATTACAACAACTGATGGCAGGCCGATTACCAAACCCAGCAATTTTACACGGTTATGCAATAATATTATCCGAAAGACAGAAAAAGGACTTTCGAATTGTTATAAATCTGATGCAGAGATTGGCAAGCAGAATCCTTTCGGACCGATTATTCAGCCATGCATGAGTTGCGGTTTATGGGATGCTGGTGCAAGCATTACCGTTGGGGGAAAACACATTGCCAACTGGCTAATAGGGCAAGTACGAAATGATATTGTCAGTGAGCCAACGTTGATACAATATGCCGATCAAATTGGTGCAAACCGGACAGACTTTTTGGAGGCACTGCACGAAGTTCCTGTAATGTCAGCCGAGAGATTTAACAACGTAGCCAAATTGTTATTTGCTTTTGCCAATATACTTTCCGAAAAAGCCTATAATAATTTGCTGCTTAAAATTCAAATTGCAGAGAGAGAAAAAGTAATTGAGTTGGTAAAGGCAAGTGAAGAACGGTTTCAGTTATTATTTAATAAAGCACCGCTTGGTTATCAGTCGCTTGATATTAATGGCAATTTTATTGAAGTAAATCAGCATTGGTTAGATATGCTTGGCTATACCCGTGAGGAAGTAATGGGAAAATGGTTTGGTGACTTTCTTGCACCCAGGTATAAGGAAGCTTTCCTCGAACGATTCCCACTTTTCATCGAAAAAGGAGTGAATCACAGCGAATTTGAAATGGTTCATAAAAATGGCAATTTGTTATTCATCGCTTTCGATGGAAAGATAGGTTACGATTTGCATGGCATATTCAGGCAAACGCACTGCATATTACAAGATATTACCGAGCGCAAACATATTGAGCAAGCTTTAAAAGAGAGTGAACTGAAATATCGTGGTTTAGTTGAGAACTCTCCGGATGCAATTGTTATTTATACTGATGCGGAAATTGTTTTGGTAAATAAGGCCGGGCTACATTTGATCGCCGCCACAAGTGCAGAAGAATTAATCGGTAAACCGTTTATCCAATTTGTTCATCCGGATTATCTGGAATTTGTTAAATGGAGAATGAAAGAACTCAATAAAGGTGGAGTTGTTTTGCCTCTTGCTGAAGAAAAATTCATACGACTTGATGGCTCTGAAGTTGAAGTAGAGGTAAAAGCGATGATAGTCAGAATTGACAATAAACCAGCTATCCAATTGATAATTCGCGACATCACAGAACGTAAGCGATTAGAAAATGAATTGCTAAGAAAAAATACCTTGATAAAATTAACTGGTGAAACTGCCCAAGTTGGTGGATGGGAATTTGATGCTGAAACAAGGTTTCTGCAATGGACTGAAGAAGTTTACCGTATACATGAAGTTGATTTTACTTTTAATATTAATATCAGCATAGCAATTAGTTTCTTTGAATCCGTATCTCGTCAGGTTATTGAAAATGCATTAAAACGCGCAATTGAGTTTGGCGAACCTTTCGATCTGGAATTGGTGCTAATTACGAAAAAAGGGAACCCTCGATGGGTGCATTCGATTGGAAAATCATACCAGGAAAACGGAAAAACGAAAAAAGTTTATGGCTCATTTCAGGACATTACCGAACAAAAACGGGTAGAGTTAGAATTACAAAATAAAAATGAAGAACTTCAAATAGTTAATGCCGAAAAAGATAAGTTTTTTTCCATTATTGCACACGATCTACGAAGCCCATTAGCTGGATTTATGGGATTAACGGAGTTATTGACTGATGACGAACTAATAGGTTCACCTGAAGAGTTTCACAAATTGGCATTAATGTTGAAAAACTCTGCTGCAAATGTTTTCGGCTTACTCGGAAATCTGTTAGAGTGGTCGCGTATGAAAAGAGGGTTAACTGCATTTGATCCTGAATTACTTTTATTGAATTCTGTTATATCTGAGAGTTTGATTCAGATTACTGAAGATGCAATTAAAAAAGACATTACGATCGATTTTGAAATTCCCGGAGATTTGAATGTTTTTGCTGATAAAAATATGTTGGATTCCATTTTACGAAATTTAATGTCCAATGCGGTAAAATTTACACCCAAAGGTGGAACAATAACGGTCTCTGCACAATCAGATTTGGTTAAAATGGTTGAGATTTCAATCGTGGATTCGGGAATTGGAATGAATAAGGAGATGATCACGAATCTTTTCCATCTTGATGCAAATACAAACCGCAAAGGTACTGAAGGTGAATACAGCACAGGGTTGGGGTTAGTCATCTGCAAAGATTTTATTGAAAAGCAAGGGGGAAAATTGTCGATTGAAAGTGAAGAAGGTAAAGGATCAATCTTTAGCTTTGTCCTTCCGGTTAAGAGCGATAAAGAAGAAATAAAGGTGATTAAAAGTATTAATCCTGATGAAAAAGCAATGCATAAGACGAATCAGAAATCTTCGGGACTCAAAATATTAATTGCCGAAGATGACGAAGTATCAGAATTATTTATTTCACATTCAGTCCAAAAACTTAGCAAAGAAATTATAAAAGTAAAAACCGGAATTGATGCCGTCGAAGTTTGTTGCAATAATCCGGATATCGATATTGTCCTGATGGATATTAAAATGCCTGAAATGGATGGCTATGAAGCCACCCGGCAAATACGCCTGTTCAACAACAAGGTAGTAATAATAGCAGAAACGGCCTATGCACTAAAGGGCGATCGCGAAATAGCGTTAAATGCCGGATGTAATGACCATATTACGAAACCTTTTGGCCAATTCAAATTGATTTCGTTAATGAAAAAGCATTTAAAATTAAAACAATCAATTTATTCACACTTTTGAACCTTCTTTATCAGGATATTAAATTAGCGTGACAATCGTAAATGTGTGAATCATGTAATTTATTTTAATAGTTATGTAAGACCCTACCGGATATCTGTATCTATATTTGTTCTGTCAGTCAGCTGGCAATTTATTCATTCAATTAAAATCACATGAAGAACTTTTTATTTTTATTTCTTATTGCAAGTCTCCTGGCAGGGTGTTCTGTAAACCAGGTAACAGGCCGCAAACAATTGAGTCTTGTAACGGAATCGGAGTTGCAGTTAATGGCTACGAGCCAGTACAAAACATTTTTATCACAGAACAAGGCTTTAAGCAACAGCAATAATAATGCTGCAATGGTTAGCCGTGTCGGATCTCGTATTGCAAATGCAATAACGAAGTATTATAACAATAAGGGTCAAAGTTCGGTCCTCGAAGGTTATAAATGGGAATTTAACACAGTTGAAAGTAAAGATGTTAATGCCTGGTGTATGCCTGGTGGTAAGGTAGTTGTTTACACTGGCTTATTACCTGTAACCCAAAACGAAACAGCACTTGCCATTGTTATGGGACATGAAATAGCCCATTCCGTCGCCAAACATGGTAATGAAAGAATGAGCCAGGCAATGGTTCAACAATTGGGAGGCACTGCATTAGAAGCTGCCCTTTCCCAAAAGCCACAGCAAACAAAAGATCTTTTCATGACGTCATATGGTATTGGAAGCCAAGTAGGTGCAATGCTACCCTGGTCGCGTAACCAGGAAACAGAAGCTGATAAATTCGGATTGATTTTTGCAGCCATGGCCGGGTATGATCCCCGTGAAGCAATTCCATTCTGGCAACGCATGTCGGCAGCAGGTGGAGCAGGTCAACCGGAATTTTTAAGCACACACCCATCGGATCAAACGAGGTTAAAGAAACTTGCGCAATTTATGCCCGATGCACTGAAGTATTATACCGGCAAAAAATAATCCTCATCAGCTTTGATCTCATAAAGCGCTTTTGTCGCGTTTCCCTGTTAAAAAAAATAAGCCTAACAATTTGATTGTTAGGCTTATTTTATGTGATCCTTATGGTACAAAACCCGAACCATTTACAGTTGGTATTAGTTGACCCCTACCTTTTTGCCATCGCAAAATCACCAATCTGTCAGAACTTGGCGGAAACGAAAAACACCTACCCGAATTATAAATCAAATAAGATCTTATAACCTCAAGCGTCAGTTTTTCTCTTTCTATCTATTTTTCTGATTTGTTTGCGCCGGGACAAATCCAATAGGTATAGTTTGTTTTTGATTTAAATGATGGGTCGTCTATTCCTCTTATCTCCGCAATATGCTTTTTAAAGTGTTCCATTTTCATATGATCATTATGGGCTCCCTTAGTAGCCCAGGTTTCATTAATGCAGAACAATGTACTATCGTTGTAAGACTGAAATAAGGAATAATCAAGACAACGGGGTTCTTTGACCAATACCTGAACTTTGCAGGCATCGAAAGATTTTTTTAAAAGTGAAACATATTGGGGTAAAACTTTCTTTTCAAAACGCATAACGACAATCATCGAATCCTTATTAAATCCACATTTATTGTCAGCAGGTTTTTCTTTTGAACCATCTGAGAAAGCGTATAATCCTAAAACAATGACTATTCCAATTAAAAAATTCTTCATGTCTGATATAATTTAAAAATTAATTTGAGTGCTTAAAAATACCGAAATTATTTAAATATCAATGCATTCTGCCCGAATTCTTGTGTTGTCGAAGTTAAGACTTAGTCAGAAAGTAGGGAATTAACACCACCGGCAAATGCAAGGTGATCCATATTAAATACTACATACGATTTTTCTTTCAGCACTATCGGAATATCGATATGAATTTCGTGCCCGGCTTTGTCTTTGCTCATACTATGATCTCCTTTCTTATTATAATTTCGCTTTGATTACTTCAGCATTGCGGAAATTTATTCAAATAAATCGCTGTGCGATGTCAGGACGATTAATATTTTCAGAATTGTATCCATTTTTTTTGACTATTGGAATTAATCTTTAAGAATCGCTTTATTTAAGTACCATACTTGTCCAGGTAAACACTTGAAATGAGAGTGAATTATCTGATATTTTTGCGTGTTCAATTTCAATCTTAGGTTTTATTGATTTATTATGCAATTCTCCCCACACGCCACCATGAAAATACTGATTGGTAAACAAAGTAATAAACAGAATTGTAATTGAACCAGTAAACACTATTCTATGCAAAACATTCAATTTTACTGGCAAAACGCCGGATCCTAACCAATTAAACCATTTGTAATGGGTAATTTTATACTGCCTGTTGATAAGAAAATAATCGATAGATAATTTACCGCTGCCTGATAAAAAAATGGTAAAGCCGGCAGCAAGTCCAAGAATTCCGATTTGCCATTCATCTAAACACGTAGTTCCTAACCAGCCGGAACCTAATAAAATACCCATTGCCAGGCCAAACACACCAATACTCATCATTCTGGTAAATAATCCCAGCATAATAAATAATCCGACAATTGCTTCTACAACTGTAAATACCGCCATCGCCCACCACAGTAAATCGGGAGTGGAAACAAGGTATTGGATAATTGGTTTTATACCTAATGCGTTAGGTAAGAAATGATTGAATTTTTCACCGATATAGCCAGCTGACTCTGGATCAAATTTATTCTCTAAAATTAACCTGCGCCAGAAAGATTTCACTATTTATAACAAATCTTTTAACTGCCTTATAAATGATTCGGTGTTATAACCCGCCAGGCCTTCATGCTTTAATACTACTTTCCCGTCTTTGTTAATAACAACCGTGGTGGGTAAAGTGCCACTGAAGATTTCATTGGGTATGGCTCCTGAGCGGGTGTATAAAGGAATGGTAAAATGATTTTTTTTCAGATACTTTATCGCTTTTGACTTGTCTTCATCTTCGCTAATAAACAGAAAAACAAACCTGTCATCATTTTGCAGTTTCTTGTACAACTCATCTAAAGAGGGCATTTCGGCACGGCATGGCGGACACCAGGATGCCCAAAAATTGATGAATACAACCTTGCCTTTTAATCCGGCAGTAGTAGTAGTTATTCCTGCTGAATTTATAAAGGAAAAGGAAGCCGTTTCAGGTAAATTATTTCCCCCGTCTTTCTTTATTTCTGCTTTAAACAAACCAACTGAAACCAATTGTTGTAATAAAAAGGACTTTGCATCAGGAACGAAAATAATGATAACAAGAAAGCCAATAAGCAAAACGCTTAGCCCTCTTTTTTTTACTGCACTATAAAAATTTTTAAAACTCATAAATTGTAATGATTTAAATGATAAATCCAATTTTATTCCTATCCGAACCATGCCTTCTTAAACAGCAACAAAAGTGCCTCTGAGTTCTGCGCTAACGGGATGATGCTTTGCCAGGTACGTTCTCATTGCCTCTATTGCCCGTTCCGTCCGGTTTTCCCGGTTTCGTCCGTATTTTTCGGGAACTCCCTGCATGGTGACGAATGCCGCTGTGTAGTATTGGCCGGACTTTGCTTCCTCATTGCCAATAAATATTTTCTGAATACGCTGTCCGGCAGGATTCTCAATCTTGAAATAGACGTTCAAGCCCATACAACGTTTAACATATCCTCCCATTTGTTTGTATGGGTCGCATGAGAATGTTCTTTCAAGATTCTCCTCCAGCATCGCCTTGAGTTCCTCGCCGGTCAATTCAACAGTTGATACAGGTGGATTCATGGGAATCATGTTATACAGGTCATTCATCGTTATTTTTCCGGGAATTACGGGTGCACCAAACCGCCAGCCATTCGAAAATGCCAGTTGCGCCCCAGTAGTTTCGAGCAGAGCCTGAAGGAGAAAATTGTCCATCGTGGATTCTAGTGTTGTTCCTCGGTTGAGTGCGGTGGCTGTTTCACCGACAACTTCTGCGAGTTCATCGTTGTATGGAGAAAGCGCTTCTTTAACCAGTATTTCCACTTCGGGATCAGGCTTTATATTTGCTTCAACTTCAATTAAATGATGCTGGTAATCAATGATTTGTCCGCCTTCTACCTCCAAATCCAGGCGACCTATAAATGAACCATTGCAGCCCGACTGAATAACGATAGTTTTACCAATGAGAACCGGTTCGGAAAGGCGGTTGTGAATGTGACCGCTAAGGCAGATATCTATTCCCTGTATCTCGGACAAAAGCTTCAAATCCTGAGGGAACCCAAGATGTGAGATTAAAATAATCACGTCCACCTTTTCCCTGGTTTGTAAAATATTGATAACAGGCGGAAGTTCATCTTTGCCAAGTGTAAAATAAATCCCTTTGCTAAAGGATGGCGGCATGGTTTTATCAACAATGTTTGACGCTATTCCCACAAGGCCAATCCGTAATCCGCCAACTTCTTTTACAACATATGAAGGATAGACTGGCTTGTTTGTCACTTTATCGAAAATATTAATTGCCAGCATGGGGTAATTGAGTTCAGCAACCCGTTGCTGAAAAACCTCCGGGCCATAGGCAA
>JAAFHB010000366.1 GCA_010906965.1 Mariniphaga sp.
TACCCCGATCACAAGAGTACTGCCTTTTTATTAATTAAAAATGGTATACTTTTGGAGTGAAACACTGGTATACTTTTGGGCTGAAATAAACAACATTGATGAAGTGACAGTGGTTGGTGAGGAAGCAACAGCCTCAAAAGCCCAGATGAGCATGATAAAGATGACCTCCGTGACGTTAAAAGAGCTGCCCGTGCTGATGGGTGAAGCTGATTTAATCAAAAGCATGGTCATGATGCCTGGTATCCAAAGTGTTGGTGAAATGTCGTCCGGGTTCAATGTTCGTGGAGGAAATACCGACCAGAACCTTGTTCTAATGCTGCACAGCAATTCTATTTTAACGATCAACCATTACTTTTGCTCGATGGCATCCCGATACGCGATTTGAATGTTATTAAGGACATGGGGACAAAAGACATCGATAAAGTTGAGATTTGCCAGAACGAAAGGTTCTATGGCGACCTGATCTTCCCGAGGGTGGTTGCCATTTATACTTCGAAAGCTGATTACACACGCGTTCCGGAAGCAAGCGATCTGATCAAACTTAACCTCGAAGTCATCCAACATCATGCAGTCCTAAATCACCTTCGGAACAACCGTTAAACGAACCAGATTTTCGTCAGGTAATACTTTGGAAACCAACATTAAAACCAGCACCAAAAATAGAACTCGATTTTCAGACATCAGATATTCGGGGTAGCTATAAGCTGGTGGTCCGCGGGAAAACCAGGGATGGATCGATCATTTACAAAGAACAATCTTTTGAAGTAAACTAATATGGCCAACAGGATTATATATATTATCACCTTTTTTGGTTTGATGGCAACAACCTCGCTTACAGCTCAGGAATTATTTCAAAAATGGAACCCTGAAAAAATAAAAGGGACACATCAAATTCCTTACCCTGCCTATTCAGGATTTCCCTTTATGACTGACAAATTCATCATAGGTGAGATAGAGTTTACGGATGGAACAAAGATGGATAGTCTCGGATTGCGTTACAGTTCCTACCGCGACGAGCTAATTTACTACAACGCTGCAATTTCATCTCAAATTATTATTGATAAAATTAGTCTGTAGGGTTTTTCATTTACAGACGAAAACGGTAATAAACGGGTTTTCCGTCATCAGTATTACAATGGGTTCCTTCCTGGCGAACGTTATTTCGAGGTACTAAGCGATGGTGATATCGCGTTGCTGGTTTACCGGAAAGTTGTTTTACAAATTTGTCCGCCATACAACGACAATGCCGGAAAACTAAAAAACATGTCGTATCAATTGGCCTATAATTATTATCTTTACAATAGCAAAAAGGGGTACGAACTGATCAGACTTAACCAGAATTCGCTTCTCTCCAACTTCGACAAACTTACTCAGAAGTTGGTAAAAAAAATCCTTCGCAAGAACAACGTGCGGGTAACCGACGAACGAAGTTTTGTAATTGCATGGAACCTGCTTAAAGAAAATGGAATAATTGTCAACTTCTAAATACTTTATTATGGAATCGAACCGCAGAGAATTTATCAGACAAACGGCATTCACATCCGCCGGAATTGGCCTTGTAAGTATTATTCCATCCCATGTATGGGCCTCTGATCCTGCTCCAAGCGATCAGATTAATGTTGCGCTTGTAGGTTGCCGCAATATGGGTTTTGGCGATTTAAGCCAGAGCCTGAGCTTTAAGGAGGTCAACTGCGTTGCGCTTTGCGATGTCGACGAAACCGTGTTGAACGAAAAAGCGGCAGAAGTTCGCACAAAGTTTAACCAGACGCCAAAACTTTACAAGGATTTCAGAAAGATGCTGGAACAGAAAGATATCGATGCAGTCTTTATCGGTACTCCCGACCATTGGCATTGCCTGATTACAGTGGCTTGTCTCGAAGCCGGGAAGGATGTATATGTTGAAAAGCCAATGGCCAACTCCATCGAAGAGTGCAATATTATGGTGCGGGCTTCTCAAAAACACAAACAGATTGTTCAGGTAGGTCAGCAGCAACGCTCTGGATTTATCTTTAAAAAAGCGATGGAGTTGATTAAAACCGGCAAGATAGGCACGCTGCGCAAAGTGAATATGTGGGCAAATTTTGAATATGGTGTTGGTTCTTTGATTGTACCCGACAGTGCTGTTCCCGAAGGTCTCGATTACGAAATGTGGCTAGGTCCGGCACCTGAGCGTCCGTTCAATAAAAACAGGCTCCACGGTTCATGGCGGCATTTCTGGGATTATGGCGGTGGACTTGCCTCCGACTGGGGCGTTCATCTAGTCGATATGGGACTTTGGGCCAAAGATATCACAACAGCACCCGAAAAAGTGCTGACCTATGCTGCCAATACCTTCCCCGAAAAAAGGGCGCGCGAGACATTCGATACAATGACCATCTGTTATCCCAAAAGCGACTTCGTCATCAACTACGACCTGACAGCAGGATTACAACGTGGTCCGTGGGATATGACCTATGGCATTGCGTTCATTGGTGATCATGCCACCATCGTTACCGACCGGTCAAAGCTGACAGTTTACCCCGAATACGACAACAAAACGAAAAAACTAAAAGCCGAAGAGTACAAATTCACGGAAGGGAAAGAATCTCATAACGAACATGTTCGTAATTTTCTCGATTGCATCAAGTCGCGCCAAACTCCGGTCTGTCCTCCTGAAATCGGACGTGCCGCAGCAATGCATGTTCACATTGCCAACATTGCCGGACGTGTGAATGAACCTGTACTGATCTGGGATGATGCAAAGAACAGATTCACGAACAGCGAAGCAGCCAATAAACTCATTACACCCCAATACAGGAAACCATGGACACTTCCAAAATATTAAATTACAGACGATTCTCTTAAATCAATTTATCCAGGAAAATATGGTAACCCGCAGATCATTTTTAGCAACGTCGGTAACCGCGACAGCTGCAATATTGGCAATCAGTCCGTTGACGATGGCCAATTCATCCGAACGAAAACTGGCAAATTTTGGGTTTATATCCGGAATTATCGGAAATGAACTCAAAGGTGATTGGAAAGCCGTACTTAAGAAGTGTGTTGAATATGGCTTTAACGAAATAGAACTTGGCAAATATCTCGGCGATTCTGCCTCCTCGTTTTTAACTTACTGCAAGGAAATCGGCATCAAACCAACAGTTGGTGGTATTTCACTGTCGACAAAAACAGAAGATATCCAAAAAAGTCTGGATGCCATCGATGAATTAAATATCAAAATAGCCGTCAATTACTGGCCATGGCTGTCAGGAGGTCCGTTTAAACTTGAAGATTGTAAAAAGAGCGTTGAGATACTAAACATCCTTGGCGCGGCCTGTCAAAAAAGAGGAATCACCTTTTGCTGGCACAATCACAACAAAGAATTTGTCGGAATGGAAGAAGGTTTGCCATTCGATTATCTGATGGAACATACCGACAAAGATCTGGTGAAATGCGAAATGGATGTTTATTGGGTTGCCAAAGGTGGGGCTGATCCATTGGCTTTTCTCAGGAAATACAAAGGTCGTTACGAAATTCTTCACCTGAAAGATATGACCCGGACGGATGAAAAAACCTTTGAATGTGTAGGAAGCGGAATCATTGATTTCCCTGCGATTCTGAAGGAGGCCAATAAGCAGGATATTAAACACTACTTTGTAGAATACGACAATGTTGTCGATGGAATGGGTTGTCTGAAATCAAGCGGAGAATACCTCCGAAATCTGTCGTTTTAATAAACCTTAAAGGAAAAATTACACAGTATATCACAGCGTTCAACCGGTGAACCACAATACCACCACGGAAGCAAAAGAGCTGTAAAAACGCGTTATAACGATCCACGGATAATCACTAAAAATGAGATCAAAAAATAGTATATCTTTGTTTTGTACTTAAAAGCTAGTGCAATGAATAAGATGGAATTAACTATGATGGTTGAAAAGGGTGAAAATGGCTATTTTGTTGGACAGATAATTGAATATCCTGCTGCATTATCGCAAGGCAAAACAATTGAAGAATTGGAAAAGAATTTGAAAGATGCATTAAAATTACTTTTACAGGTACAAAAAGATCAATTGAAGC
>JAAFHB010000367.1 GCA_010906965.1 Mariniphaga sp.
GGCTTGTTTGTCACTTTATCGAAAATATTAATTGCCAGCATGGGGTAATTGAGTTCAGCAACCCGTTGCTGAAAAACCTCCGGGCCATAGGCAAACTCCCAATGTGCGGTCATGGCATCAATTCCCATTAAGTTCAGTATCGGGATCAATACCTTTCCCAGAGTTTTCTGTGCCGGGAAAGTGCCCTGAAAAGTATCGCCGCAATCGCAATAAAGACAATCAGGACTATCGGCCCGAATCTGTTTTACAAGAGCAGCAATGCGGGCATAACCTCCTGCTTTACGATATACCACGTGGTCGCCTTCCCAAAACATTTCCTGGTGTATGTCAAAATACGCATGGCTATCGTTCATCTGAACGATGGTTAGTTTCTTAGTTTTACTCATTTTACATCCTTTATATTAATTCAAAAAGTCTTTGAATTTTTGCGTTTTACACCTTCTATTTCATCTGGTTTAAATACTGTAAATCAGACAAACAACGAGGAAAATTCCGACTGCGAGGACTGACAGGGTGAGCAATACATCAAGTATCGACGATGGTTGCCATGTATCTTCGTCTATTTGTTTCTCAACCTTTTTATACCTTATAAATGCGAGCAATCCCATCAAAGCGCCCAGTCCAACAAGGAATATTCTGAGGATTGCTGAATATTTATCTCTGACATACTGGGATATTCGACGTTAATTATCTGGCTTACCAAAAGGTATATCGTGTACCCGGTAAATTTATTATAGTTATTCATGGGATTAGAACCTTATAGTTAAACCACCACCTGCACCAAAGCGGTTATCGTAACTGGCCATCAAAGAGAAATTCTTCGAGAGACTGTATTCAAGCCCGGCGTTCCAAACAATTTCCTTTTCGAAATTTTTATTTGGCGAAAGATTGTTGATCCAGCCGAAGTCAACCCGGTATTCATAATATCCAAATGCGAACAACCGTGGAAACAACATCAAGGCCCGGCCAATTCCGATCCTCGGCCTTAACTCGTTATCAATACGTAGATCCAGTTTAAACATGTATGGGGTAAACTACCGTATTCCGGCCACGGCAGTGGTCTTAATATCGTTAAGACTGTTTGGATTGGTATTTTCCATGTTCACACCGGCAAATACACGGAAATAATCGTACAAATAGCGTTCATAAGTAAATTCAGCCTCCAAGTTTTGGTTCCAGCCATATTCGGCATTTAGGTTAAACTGGTTTCTAATGTTGGATGAAACCAGGTTCAACGCTGTTTTATGCGATGCCAGATCAGCCAATCCCCAAGTATAATAACGATCTGTTTCATGTACCATTTTTTTTGCAGGATATCCTTTCATTCTGGGATCACGGGGCGTATCATAACTGAATATTCGGGCCATGCCACTTATCATGTGATAAAGCACATGGCAATGGAAGAACCAATCCCCGTATTCCTGTCCATAAAATTCAATAGTAACTAGTTTCATGGCAGGTAGGTTAACCGTGTGTTTAAGCGGTGAGTAATCCCCATTTTTGTTGATCACCCTAAAGAAGTGGCCATGCAAGTGCATCGGATGATCCATCATTGTAAGGTTGTTCAATGTGATCCGGGTCACTTCTCCCTGCTTAATTTTGATTTTGTCCGTTTCCGAAAGTGGAATGCCATTCAGGCTCCAGATGTAACGGCTCATGTTCCCGGTTAAGTTGAGCAAAATTTTTCGCACTGGCGCATCCTTCGGATAAGTTGTTTTTACCGGAGACCTCAAATAGTTGTAATTTGTATCTTCCGATTGATTTCCCTCTTTCATGTCCCCCATAGCCATATTCATTCCTTTGGAATTGCTGTTACTGACGGAATCCATCTGCATCATCATGGATGAAACTGTGGTATCCTTTCGAGGTATATTTGAGGTGGTCATGCACTGCATGTTATCCATATTCATTTTTCCATCCATCCGCATTCCCCATTTTTCTTTCATTTTTTGAGGATCATCCTTTTTCAGTCTGAATTTTAATGCAGGCGCTCCCATGCGCATGTCCATTTTTGCCATTTTTTTCATCATGGCAATCTTATCTGGTTTGTGGACATCCGGGGCAGCAAGGATTTTTCCTTGTCCCAGATAGGCAGACGTTGTCCCGGAACCATCAGCAGCTGTAGCCCTGAATTCAATTTCCCCATTTTCAGGAATCGTTACAATAAAATCATAGGTTTCAGCAATGGCTATGAAGGTTTTGTTTCGCCCGACTGGTATAACATCTTTTCCGTCGGCTGAAACCAAGGTTGGATCAATCCCTCCGAAGGTCATCCAGAAAGAGGTTGAAGCTGAACCATCAATAATGCGCAGTCTGACTTTCTCTCCCGGTTTAAAATCGGGGTATTCCTGATTTTGCTTGCCGTTTATCAGGAATGCCGGATAATATACATCCGCAATGTCAGCTCCATTCATACGCTGTTTCCAGAATTTGAGTTGTGCTCCGAGGGCTCCTTCCGCGACGATCCGATTCAGGGGAGTTGAAGTACCTTTTTTAATTTGGTACCATTCGCTTCCTCGTTTTAAAGTACGCAGAACATTCATAGGTTTTTCATTGGTCCAGTCTGACAAGACCAAAACCAGTTCCTTGTCAAAATCAAGTTTCTTTTCCCTGGGCTCAATCACAATGGAACCGAAAACTCCACTTTGCTCTTGCAACATCGTATGTGAGTGATACCAATAAGTACCGGATTGCTTTAACGGAAATTCATATTTTTGAATTCCCCTGGGCTCAATGGGTGGGGTTGTCAGATAAGGTACACCATCATAAAAGTTTGGCAATAAAATTCCATGCCAGTGGATTGAAGTCTCAACATCCATCTCATTTTTCACGTAGATAACCGCGTAATCACCCTCGGTAAAACGTAATGTAGGACCTGGTATCTGCCCGTTGATGGTCATGCCCTTGACGTCTTTGCCGACTTTGTTTACGGTTTCCTGCCGCAGAGTGATTTGGTAAGTGGTGGTATCTGTTTGGGCTTGTGCAGTAAATGCAGCTAACGTATAGATAGTCAAAACTAAAAAAGTAAATTCAAATTTCATGTTTATTCTTTTACAGGTTGGTTTTCTATCAATTAATATTCTGCTGTTTTCTAAGCTTTCATCCCGCCTTTTCTCCTTTGCTTATTACTTTTTCTGCGCATCCATTATTGGCTGGAACGGTCCGTACTGATGCTGTTCCTGCGAAAATTTATCCGCATAAGGCGGATACGGACAGTCAACCGCTTTTTTCTCCAGTTTCGGATAGTCCTTCTCCAGTCCGTTCATCCGTGGCCGCTCCTTGGAGCTGAGATAGGCGGCGACATCGTAAGTGTCTTCATTGGTGACTGCCGGATGGTTCCACACCGTTCCCAGCGGCATGTTACTATGAACAAAAGAGGCATTGGTAAGCAACCGGTTCATTCCTGCTCCATTGTTATAGCTGTTTGCTCCCCAGAGCGCCGGGGCGACATGGCTGCCCGAACCTCCGGTTGACATCGACTGATAGCCGTCCCCATTTACGCCATGGCACGACATGCAGAAACCGTTGTACACCTCTTCGCCTTTTTTTATGTCAGCCTTGCGGTTTGGGCCTTCGAATTTGGGTGTTAACAGTCCGTAAACATCCTTGGGCTTGTCTTTAGATAACCAGTATATGTAAGCGACCATTGCCTTCATCTCATTACTCTCGACAGCCATCATTTTGCCGTTCAGGCTGCGTGTGAAACAACCATTTATCCGCTCCTCAATTCCCGCCACCTTATCTTCGCGGCCCCGGTATTGGGGGTATGTCTGGCTAACCCCCATCCAGGGGAGTCCGAATTGCTTGGTGCCGTTATTCTGGTGGCAGCTTATGCAGTTCAGGGTACTTCCGGAAAAACGCATTTTCTTATCCTTTACATCAGGGCCGAGCTGCGCATAGGTATCGGTCAAAAGCAGTGCACCATATTGGATGAGATCACCTTCCTCTCCTTGGTGTTTATATCACTCAGGAAGTACTCCACTTTTCAGTCGAAAAGTATACCACTTAGTCATAACGAAACGAGGATAAAAACTCGTTTATTAGC
>JAAFHB010000041.1 GCA_010906965.1 Mariniphaga sp.
AAGTCAGCACTTAACATTAAACCAAATGACTCAGTTGCCCTGGTAAGACTTGCAAATGCTGAAAAACAACTGGCGCTTGCTGGTGATAAAGCGAAGCAAGAAGCTGAATTTAACCGTCTGATCGCTGCCGGTGATGCCAATGTCGGTCAATCAAAATATAGTGAAGCGATTCTCAATTTTAAATCAGCGCTTGGTGTCAAGCCTAATGATTCAATTGCCATGGCCAAACTTGCCGAAGCTGAAAGACAACTTGCTTTGGCAGGTGATAAAGCGAAGCAAGAAGCTGAATTTAACCGCTTATTTGCTACTGGAGATGCCAATTTTGGTCTGTCAGAATATGCCGAGGCACTTACTTTCTATAAAAGTGCTTCGAAATTGAAAAGCAACGAAATAGTTGTCGCTAAAATTGCAGAAACAGAGCGACTTCTGCAGTTTGCTGAAGCTGAACGCGCTCGTAGGGAATCTGAAAACCAGTCATTGGCTATAAAACAACAGAAATATAAGGTGGCAATTGATAAAGCAAATCAGCTTTTTAACGCAAAGAACTTCCCTGAATCCAGACAGTTTTATCAACAGGCATTGTCCGTTGACCCTGTACCCGTTTATCCAGCTGAAAGGATTCGCGAAATTGATAAGATTGTGGCTCAGATACAGTCTGATGCGCTTGCTAATGATCAGGAAACTGCAAAAGGGAGGCTTTATAACGATGCAATGAGTCGGGGGGGAACTTATTTTACGGAGAAGCTGTATTCTGATGCAATTTCAGCTTATAAGGAGGCCCAAAAAATCAAACCTGACGAAATCCTGCCTCCTCAAAAAATCAAAGAGATTCAGTTTATTATTGATGGTTTAGCTGCCAAAGCACTTGAAGATCAAAAATTTGCAACTGATAAAAATTTGAACAGTAACGAGAAGTTCTATTTGGATAAGATTAAAATCGCCGATGAAAGCTTCAAGAAATCGCAATGGTCTGTAGCCCGATTCTACTACATTGAGGCATTGAAATTCAAACAGGCTGATAACTATTCACTCGACAAGGTGGATGCTTGTGATAAGATGATTGATTCGGGAATCACAGATGAAAAGATGCAGGATTACAAAAATAGAATTTTGAGGGCTGATGCCGAAATGAAAGCAAAGAATTACAGCTCTGCAAGGTTTTATTACCGAAGCGCTTCCGACATTCTGAAGTGGGAAGCTTATCCGAAGGATCAATTAAAAGAGATTGACAGACTTGTTGCTGAGAAGTTAAATGAATCAGATCAAAAGCTGTTTGCAGAAAACCAGAGTAAGGCTGACGAAGCATTTAATCGTCAGGAATACCCGGTTGCCCGTTTCTATTATAATAAAGCGATCGAATTAAGTCAAAGTGACCATGTTGCATCGCGACTGAAAGAGATTGAATCAATTGTAAATGGATCTGAAGCCAAAAAAATTGAGGCTTCATATGCTGATTTTATCAAAAAAGGTGATGAGGCAGTCAAACAGAAAAATAGCTCAATTGCCCGCTTTTATTATCAAAAAGCGATGGCATTAAAACCAAATGAAAGTTATCCGAAGGAAGAACTTCAAAAAATTGATTCTGGAGTAATTAACCTTTAAGCCGGGAAATTATTTTATTTCTAATACATTGATAATATAATAATTGATATTTATGAATAATTTATACATCCACTTAGCAGAAGGATTTGAAGAAACGGAAGCAGTCACAATTATTGATGTTTTACGTCGTGCCGGACTGAATGCAATTTCAGTCTCAGTTACCGGAAATCGGATGGTAACGGGATCTCATAATATTGAGATAAAGGCTGATATTATGTTTGAGGATGTTGATTACACAACCGGAGAAATGATCATCCTTCCGGGAGGTATGCCCGGATCGAAGAATTTGAATGAACATGAAGGATTAAGTAATCAGATAGTTGACTATCAGAAGCGTGGGAAGTATCTTGCTGCTATTTGTGCGGCTCCAATTGTATTTGGAAATCTTGGAATACTGGAAGGAAAAAAAGTCGTTTGTTATCCGGGATATGAGTCTCATCTGGCTGGGGCAGAAGTCCGGAGTAACCCTTATATCGTCGACAATAATATTATAACAGGGCGTGGAGTTGGTGCTGCGCTTCCGTTTTCGCTCGAAATAGTCAGAATTCTGAAAGGGGAGGAGAGCGCAATACAGCTTCGGAAGGCAATGTTGGTTGAATAGATATTTTATCCAGTTATTTTTTTCCTATTTTTGCTCTTCATTTTATTTCTAACTTCGCAAATTGTTGGTCTTGATCGGTTCATCTTTGGAAAAAAGTAATAGAACATAAAAAAATTAAGGAGTCTCTGCTGGTACATAAATCTTTCGCACACCTTACACGAAAATCCGGCAGGGATTCCTTTTTTAGTGTCAACAACACTCAATTGCTGATTTTTGGCATGGATTAATTTGCTTTTTAGATTATTTGAAATACTTTTAACAAAAATAAAATCAACCGTTTTATCCAAAATGTAATTCTTAATAAATATGGTAAACAGACGTAATTTTCTTAAATCATCTGCAGCAGTCGTTGTTGGTGGTTTAGTAGCGAATCAATTAATCACTTCCTGTACTGCTCCTGCACCTAAAAAGAAAATTGGGCTTCAGCTTTATTCATTGCGTGATGCGATGAAAGAAGATGTTAAAGGAACTTTGAAAAAAGTGGCAGATATGGGTTATTCTACTGTCGAAACAGCTGGTTACAATGATGGCTTAATCTATGGAATGGCACCTATTGAATTCAAAAAAAATGTTGAAGGTCTGGGAATGAAGGTGACAAGTGCTCATCTTGGACAAACCTACTCGAAAGAGAAGGAAGTTGAAGTGATGGAGTGGTGGAAAAAAGCCTGTGATGCTCATGCGGCTTTGGGTGTGAAATACATGGTTCAGCCTTTTATGCCTGTAAATGATCAGACAACAATTGAAGATATCAAAATGTACTGCGATTATTTCAACAGCGTAGGTTTCGAAACAGCGGCTTCCGGTGGAATTGCTTTTGGTTATCACAATCATAGCTTCGAGTTCCGTAAGATCGGTGATCAATTGATCTATGATTATATGCTTGAAAACACCAGTCCGAACCATGTATTCTTCGAAATGGATGTTTATTGGCTTCAGGAAGGTGGCCAATCCCCTGCGGAATATATCAATAAATATGCCGGTCGTTTCCCTGTTTTACACATCAAGGATGAAAAGGAAATTGGTGTGAGCGGAAAAATGGATTTCAAACCAATCTTCGAGGCTGCTTATTCTAAAGGATTGAAAGAGTATTATGTTGAAGTTGAGCAATATACTAACAACGATCCTTTTGCAAGTGTGAAACAAAGCTTTGATTACCTTGCTAAAGCTGAGTATGTAAAATAAATTTCACTGTAAAATATTAAAAAGGGACCTGTTGAATACAGCACGTCCCTTTTTATTTAATTGAAAATTATAAGGTTACACCCTTCTTGAATATTGCAATCTCTTTGAATCCTGTTTTCTCGTGATTGAGTTGTTCCCCTTCGGCGACTTTGATGATGTAATTTAGAAAGTTTTCGAGTAACGCGGGCATCGATTCTCCGTTAAGCAATTCACCCGCATTAAAATCGATCCAGTTCCGTTTTTTCAGATAGATTGCCGTATTTGTCGAGATTTTCATCGTTGGAATAAAACTGCCAAACGGAGTTCCGCGACCCGTTGTGAACAAAACCATCTGGCATCCACTGAAACCAAGCGCTGAAGTAGCCACAAGATCATTTCCGGGAGATGAAAGAAGATTAAGTCCGTTTCTATGGATCCTTTCCCCGTATTTTAATACATCAACCACCGTAGCATTGCCACACTTCTGTGTGCAACCCAACGATTTTTCTTCCAATGTTGTTATTCCGCCTGCCTTGTTTCCTGGTGACGGGTTTTCGTAAACTGGCTGGTTGTGAGATGAGAAATAATCCTTAAAATCGTTGATCAGACTCACTGTTTTATCGAAAACAATTTTGTCTTCAGCTCGTTCCATAAGGATTGTTTCCGCGCCAAACATTTCCGGAACCTCTGTTAAAACGGTGGTTCCTCCTGTAGCAACCAGGTAATCCGAAAAAGCACCAAGCAATGGGTTTGCAGTAATTCCTGAAAATCCATCGGAGCCACCACATTTTAGCCCGATCCGTAGCTTCGAAAGAGGTAAGGTGGTTCTTTTATCATTTCGCATCACCTCATAAATTTCGCGAAGTATTGTTACGCCTTCAGCGATCTCGTCCGATACATCCTGTGCTTTCAAAAAGCGGATTCGTTGTTTGTCGTATTCACCCAGAGATTCACGAAACTCTTCCATTTGAAGGTTTTCGCATCCCAGGCTAAGCACCAGAACACCGCCAGCATTTGGATGTTTCACAAGATCAGCGAGTGCAGTCCTTGTATTGGTATGATCGTCTCCGAGTTGAGAGCATCCGTAATTGTGCTTGAAAACTTCAACAGCACTAATCTCTTTTGGATGGATCAGACTTTTAAAACGGTCGATGATTTGCTGAGCCTGGCCATTTACACAGCCAACAGTCGGTACAATCCAGAGTTCGTTGCGGATTCCAACTTCCCCGTTTTTTCGAAGATAACCCTTAAAACTCCGTTCTTCAACAGGTGAAGTGAGTTTACGGAGTTTTTGGTTGAATTCATATTCGAGGTTCCCCGAGAGGTTTGTTTTTAAGTTATGCGAATGGAGATGCGAACCTGTTTCTATTGAGCAAGTAACATGTCCGATAGGTTCACCATATTTGACAACATTTTCACCTTCGGCAATCGGAATGAGGGCTATTTTATGACCGGCAGGTATTTCTTCGCTGATTACAATCTCCTGTCCACTGATTGTGATTTTCTCCCCATTTGCCATCGATTCCAGACAGACTGCGACGTTGTCGCGCGGATTGATTTGAATATATTTATCCATTCGCAATCTATTTATGACGATTAAATGTATTCATCTAGTGATTTTATAAATACTGATATAACTTATGATTCGAGTCCAATCTTCATTAAAGGATTGTTCTCATTAAGCACCGCCTTGACTGCCTTTTTCATGCCAACCTGTTCAATCAAAAACAAGTAGCATGTTACCGAAATTGTTAAGTTTGGCACATTGTTAAGATCCTGTTTCCATACTTTATCCAGTTTTAGTACTTTTTTGACAAGCGCTTCAATTGAAACCGGCCGGCCGTCGCATTCTGCCCAGGCTTCCTTATAAAAATCGAGTATCCATTTATCGTCCTGAACTTTATAGCTCACGCCGTTCGATTCTCCCTTGAAATAGGCGATCATCGCTGCCAACGAAAAAACAATTTTTTGCGGAAGCATTTTATGCGTTTCGTAATAATTCAACAAAGTTGGGAGGTTTCGGGTTTCCCATTTCGACATGGCATTTAGTGCAATACTCTGCCAAAGATGCCGGATATATGGATTTCTGAATCGCTCAAGTATCTTATTTGCAAACGATTTAAGCTCTTTCTCTGTTCCATCGAGTACCGGTAAAACTTCGTCATATACCATTTCCTGCATAAAATGTCCAACCTCCAGATTTTCGAAAGCTTCGCGAACCGTTTCCATTCCACTCAGGTATGATACGGCGTAACTACCAGTATGACATCCATTAAGGACCTGTACTTTCTGTTCGCGGAACCGCTTCATGTCTTTTACAAATTTTACTTCCAAGCCCGCTTTTTCGGCGGGGAACTCTTTCTGTACCCAGTCCGGACCTTCGATTACCCAAAGATGGAAATACTCCCCAACAACCACAAGATTATCTTCGTACCCCAATTCCTTTTGAATTGCATCAATCTCGTCTTTAGGAAAACCAGGCACAATTCGGTCGACCAAGGAATTACAAAACGCGCATGAATTGTTGAGCCATTGAATAAATTCCGGTTCCAATTTCCAGTTTTCACTATGTTTTAGGACATATTTCTTCAGAAAATCGGCATTTCGATCGATTAACTCACAGCAAATTATAATCAACCCTTTTGAAGGATCGCCGTTAAAAATTTTATATCGCTGATAAAGTAAAGCCGTCATTTTACCCGGAAATGAGTTTGGCAACTCCATCTCTAAACGGTCTTTTTCATCCCAGGCAATTCCTGCTTCGGTAGTATTCGAAATGATAAACCTTAATTCAGGTTTGTCTATAACATTTTTATATTCATTTAATTGAGTATATGGATTTAATCCGCGCGTGATGCAATCAACCAACGTAAACTCTTTGATGGGCTGGCCATTTTTGATCCCTTTCAGATATACGTGATAAAGACCATCCTGCGCATTGATCATGTCAACCATTCCTCGCTCAATGGGCTGCACAACCACAACACCAGTTTTGAAATCCGCGTTTTTATTCATTTTGGTAACCATCCAATCTACAAACGCCCTCAGAAAATTTCCTTCCCCAAATTGAAGAATTCTTTCAGGGTAAACCGGTAAATTTGGAACTGTACTTCTGTTAAGTTTTAACATTGTTTATTTCTTATTGTTTGATACTTCTCTGCTTTGAGAATTTTTGTGAAAAACCATCCGTGTTCGCACACGGAATTCAGCAAAAATAGATATATTTTGGTGGTTAAATATTTTCATAAAGTTCGGAGTCTGCTATGTGTTTATTTGATAGATGAATGCCTATTTTAGGGTTGAATGATTTAATGTAAAATTAATATTTACAATAAATGGGAACCCCAAATGAGTTGCTCCCAGCAAACAAATTGCTATTTTTAGCTTTGAATAGAATCCTGATATTATGGTGTATGTGATTACCGGGGGCCCGGGTTTTGGAAAGAGCGTTTTAATTCAAAAACTTCAAGAACTTGGTTACCAGGCAGGGGGCGAGAATGCGCGGCAAATTATCGAACAACAAATTGCTAATGGTGGAGAGTTGCTTCCATGGAAAGATGCATTGGGTTTCGAAAAACGAGTCATGAATGAACGGATAAAATTTCTTCAAAGTATTGATATTGAAATTGTCGCATTTAGTGACCGGGGATTGCCCGATCAGGCCGCTTTTTCGAGATACAAAGGGAAAGAGGTTTCAGTGCAATTAAAAGAAGCAATAGCTGCAAATTATTATGCAAAAAAGGTATTTTTGACACCGCCCTGGCGAGATATCTATCGAAATGATACGATCAGAACAGAAACCTTTGAAGAGGCTGAAAAGATTCATCATTTTATCGTTAAAGCATATCTGGACAATGGTTATCAATTGATTAATTTGCCATTCGTTTCACCAGACGAACGAATTGAGTTTATTCTGAAATCGTTATAAACCTATATATTAATAAATTATGAAAATATCAGATCGCAGGAATTTCTTAAAAAATGCTTTTATTGGAACGGCTGGCCTGGCAGCTTTCCCGGTTGTTTTATCCGCAAACGAATTGGATATGGCTTCACCTTCGCCAAGAATCAATATCAATTCTCTGAAAAACAGCAATGTAATTCTTTTTCAGGGAGACTCAATTACCGATGCAGGGCGAAATCGGGAAGCTAAAGACCCTCACAATCAGGCTGCCCTTGGTGGCGGATATGCTTTTCTGGCCGCTGCTGATCTTTTAAATACATTTCCGGCAAAGAATCTACAGATTTACAATAAGGGGATTAGCGGGAACAAGGTTTTTCAGCTGGCTGAAAGGTGGCAGAATGATTGCCTTGACCTCAGACCTGCGGTTTTAAGCATTTTAATTGGCGTAAACGATTACTGGCATAAGCACAACGGTAACTACGATGGAACGGTCGCGATTTACGAAAAAGATTTCAGGGCATTGTTGAAAAGAACGAAAGAAGCACTTCCTGATACGAAAATAGTTATTTGCGAACCTTTTGCAGTTTTGGGTTGTAAGGCTGTCGATGGAACATGGTTCCCTGAATTTGATCAGTACCGTGTTGCCGCCCGCAAGCTGGCCGGCGAGTTTAATACTATTTTTATCCCGTACCACGATATTTTTGTCAAAGCGTCAAGGGTTGCTCCTCCAACTTACTGGACAGCCGATGGCGTTCATCCTTCTGTTGCCGGAGCAAAGCTGATGTCTGAAGCATGGATGAAATATGTATTTGGAAAATAAAGTCGACTGAACTGATGAACTGACAATTACAAATAATGTCAGTTCATCAGCTTTTTATTCCTACTTTTTACTTTTCCCCGATTTAAATAGTAAAACCTCCACATTTTCGATCGTTACCAGGCAGCCATAACGCATTGATTCCAATTGAGGTTGGATGGTTTCGTAAAAATTCCGGACTTTCTCCTCTTCGTCGATAATTTCAATTACAATCGGCAACTTATCGGTGACTTCCCAAAATTTATAGGAATGTATGACAGAGCTGGTGCCATATCCAAGTATTCCTTTCAATACAGTGGCTCCTGCAAGCCCTTCCTTCTTAGCCGAAAATACAATTGATTCAGAAAGCAGATCCTGCTTTATATGGTCAGTTGAACTGATAAATATCCGTAGTAAGGCGGTTGGAGCGTTGGTTTTCATTTTAGATTGATTTTATAAGGGTACGACCAAGATAAACAGCAACTAATCCAAGAAAAAAACTCAAAGAAGCATAAAGACTGACTTTAAGCCATTCTTTTTCCTGAAGCAGCATGAATGCATCGTTGGTGAATGATGAGAATGTTGTAAATCCGCCACAGATTCCAACGGTAAGAAAAATCCTTATTTCAGGAGTTAGCAGATTTCCGCGTTCCGACATCCCGTAAAAGATACCGATCATCAAACTTCCTAAGATATTCACCGTGAATGTTCCCCAGGGAAAAAGCGAAAACGTATTTTCCTGAAAGTAACGCGAAACCATAAGTCTTAAAACGGTCCCAATAAATCCCCCTGTTCCTGCAATCAATAATGATTTGAGCATAAACTTTATTTTAGTTAAATCGCTGTAAACGCAGTGAATAGATGAACGACAAGTCACCGTTCATAAGTGCAATCGCAAAGATAATTAAAACGATAACTAAATAACTGCAACTTATTTACATCCTTCAAAAAAACGCAACAAGCGATTTATGCAATAATAAATTCCTATATCAGGAAAGATATGTCAGAAATTGGAATACTTTTAAGCTAATTATACTGACTAATGTATTTAATCTGAATTTGCTATGGATCATGCAATTAGACTATTTCTGAAAGAGTCGATCGAATTGGAGCTCAATATTGGAGATCTTTACCAACTGTTCAGCGTTAAATTTCCAGAGGATTCTGACTTTTGGTGGAAAATTTCGATAGAAGAGATGAATCACGCTGCGCTGATCGAATCTATCAATGATATTTTTTGGACTGACCTTCTGCCTTTTGAATCAGTAGAAAAGCAAACGGAAGATCTTCGAAAGATAAATCTCATTGTAAAAGAACGAATTGAGCAATACAAATTGGTTCCCCCGACACGATTGGAAGCGTTCAAAAATGGTTTTGAGCTCGAAAACTCCGTCGGCGAATCGCATTTCGAATACTTTATGACTTCAGCGCCAGATTCTCCCGTTGTGAAAATTTTTCAAAAACTAAACGGTGAAGATAAAAACCATGCGGCACGTATTGAAAGCTACATGAAAATTAATGGCCTCGTTTAGATACTTCATATCTCCGATTAATTATTCGTCTTCCGGATCATGTTCCAATCCGGGAGCATACTGAAAATAGAGCTTTTCGATCGCTAAACGAATGGCCTGATTGATTGGCAAACGATTAATTGCGAGATCGGGATCGATGCTGTAAAGTTGCATTGAGTAGTTTCGGAAAAGTGGAACCTCTTCAGGCGTTTCGATCCCAGATTGACGGGCTCTGGCAACAGCTTCGGGACAGCTTTCTTTTAGTAACTTACAGGTAACAAGCTCTGGCGTGCCTTCGCGGTTGAGACGGTAACCAAAACCGAATAGTCTGCATATCAATCCCCTTTTCTCGTAATTCGTGCACCCCCAATTCCCATCTTTCCAGGCATCGGGTGAAAAAAGAACGCAATATCCGGTTTTGTCGCTTTGATCGAGCTTTGTCAGAAACTCATCCACTTTCCCGTTTTTATAAAGCCATGAAGCCAACGGAATAAATTCGATAGGACTTGCTTCGATATCAGTTTTCCGACAACATGCACCACAAAGATGGAGGCATTTCATTCCCGTTTTTGAGGTCATCTGATCGATATGATCATCCAACTCTTTGAAAACCTTTTCAACAGCTATTGCAATTTTGTCGAAAGCCATAAGGGTGAAAAATTAGTTCAAAAACTATTATTCTGTAATTTATTTTTTCCTGCACAATTATAAGCATTCAATTGATAAGATCATTGTCGAAGTCCATATTACTCATTGAAAAGTACCTTTTGTTTTGAATGAACAAAAGAAGGCAGGCAATCCTTTATTGAACAGATCAATGATCGGGTTAATAGATGCAGATAATTTCAGCCGCTAATCTGTTTATTGATTGATTTTTAATTGTTTAAAATTAACTGTTGATTGTATGGATATCAAGATAATTCTTATTTCTATTGTTTTACTTGCTCTTGCCTTTGCCGGGTTAATGATAAAGATTTTGAGTCGTCAGGGAAGTGAGTTCCCACGAAGTTCGTGCGGAGGTTACAGAAGTGATGCCAATGAAGGATCAGAAAAATGCGCAGTTTGCGATTTAAAAAATACAGACAAGTGTCCATCGGATATTTTGTTTGAAAAAAAATGATTTTAAAATGTTAAAAATTGGATATTCTGTTGCGTAAATCGGAAAATAATCACTTTATTTGAAACTTAGTTCTTTGGTTTATTGTTTAACAATAGTACAGGAGCTTTGCAAAACGCCGTTCCTGTTAAGAACTAAGTTAGTATTAATTTAAAATTGATAAATATGAAGAAAGCAACCTATTTGTTTTTGATGATCGTCGGGATGACGCTTGCATCAGTAAATGTAAATGCCCAGGATGCTAAAAGCACTACAGCTCCTGTTAAAAAAGAGGCTTCATCTTGCTGCAAGAGCGGCGAGAAAATGGCTGAAGGAAAAACCTGTAGCAAAGAAGCTGCTGCTGCATGTGCCAATAAAGGTACAGCAAGCGCAGATAAGCCTGCTGCCTGCTGCAAGTCCAAAGCCGAAGCGACTACCTCAGAAGTGAAAGATTCGAAAAAGATCAATTAAATTTCTGAAATTTAATTTTTAAATATTTCCCCGGTAGGACAGCGTTCTTACCGGGGATTTTTTTAATGGAAAAACAGGTATCCCAGGAAGATAGCTGCAATAATACCGACAAACTCAGCCGTCAATGCGCAGACAAGGGCGTGCCTGGTCTTCTTGATCCCTACCGAACCAAAGTAAACTGCTAGGATAAAGAATGTTGTATCGGCGCCTGCCTGCACAACACACGATAACCGGCCAACAAACGAATCGGCTCCAAAGACTTTCATCGCATCAACCATCATGCCTCGCGAGCCACTTCCACTGAGTGGTTTCATCAGTGCGGTTGGCAGGGATCCTACAAAATCGCTGTTGATGCCAACCGCTTCGACACACCACCTGATGCTCGCAATCATGTATTCCATGGCGCCTGAAGCGCGGAAAACACCAATCCCGACAAGGATAGCAACAAGATAAGGGATGATTTTCACAGCAGTTGTGAAACCCTCCTTGGCTCCGTCGATAAAAGCTTCATAGGCATTGATTTTTTTGCGAAGGCCCAACAGCAGAAAGGCGATGATAATAGAGAAGAGAATTACATTGCTGAATACTTTCGAGTAGAGTGAGAGATTTTCCTGCGAAAGTGTGCTGGTCCAGTAAATCAAGCCAGCAACAAAAGCCAGGATACCTGCCAGATAGGAAATAATAGTACGGTCCCATAAATTGATGCGCTGGTAAATAGATACCATAATCAGTCCTGTAATTGAGGAGGCAAAAGTGGAAAGAAGAATGGGGATAAAGACGTCAGAAGGATCGACAGCACCGAGCTGAGCCCGGTAAACCATGATGGAGATGGGTATAATTGTGAGACCTGAAGCATTTAAAACAATGAACATGATTTGTGCATTCGAAGCCCTATCTTTAATGGGATTGGCTTTTTGCATCTCGTTCATTGCCTGTAATCCCATCGGAGTAGCAGCATTGTCAAGGCCAAGCATGTTAGCGGCAAAATTCAGCATTATAGGACCATAAGCCGGATGATTTCTACCAAGTTCAGGAAATAGTTTATTGAAAAATGGCCCAATCAATCGTGAAATAATATTGACAATGCCCCCTTTTTCACCGATTTTCATGATTCCCGACCAAAAAGTAAGCACTCCTGTAAGACCAAGCGAAATCTCAAACCCTGTTTTTGCCATTTCGAAGGTTGAATTCACCATTTCGGGGAATACTTCAAAATCGCCAAAGAAAATCAATTTTACAAGCCCGATTACAAAGGCTATTAAAAAGAAGAATATCCAGATGTAATTAAGGGCCATGAAAAAAGGTATTACAGGACGCGGATTTTGGTTTGAAAAATCAGTTACAATGTGTAAAAATAAAAAAATCCGGGGATGAACCCGGATTTTGTATCGAACTATTTTTTTTATTAATATTTTCTGGCGAAATCGTCGGCATAACCATTGATTTCACTATCTGTAAGGTCTGCCCCTGATTGGATGATAAACCGGTACCTAAAAGTGGATGATTTTCCGGCAGGAATGGAATAATTCAGTGTCTCTTTTCCTTTTGTGAAAACGCTCCATCCCAGCGGATTGGCGGCAAAAAGACCGTAGCCTCTTGAATGCCAGTAGGTCGGGTAGCTCTGGTTCTTCGGATGATCACAAATTACAACGGCAATCTTTTCGCTTCCGATGATGCCATTCAGATCCATCCATTTAGCGCGTGTACTCCAAACGGCATCGTCTTTAATTCCTTCGCTGCTTCTGTAACTTCCAGTAACACCATCGTTACTCATTTTCTTCACGGTGGTAGGATTACCCTGTGCATCAGTCATAATCACTTCATCTTTCGAAGGAAGCTCAAGCTGACGAGCAACCCGGATAGCAATCATTCCCTCCTTGTTATCCTTCATTGAAACTGTTTTACTAGTTGCAGTTAGTGTCGAAACGCGGTCGATAATGCGGGTTTTTCCTTTGGCAATGAAATGATAATCAGTTTTCTCCGAAATCAGTTCTTTTCCTAAAGGATCAATCCAGCTTTCGGTTGTCACCATCATCGCTTCTCCGTTACCTTCTTTTAATTGATTAATCTTCATATGCTTCACGGTACCATAGCCACTTTTCTTATCGGCGGGGATGGCTTCGGAGTTGTTCCAGAAATCGAATCCGTCAACATCGCCGTAATTAAACCAGATGCCAATATGGTGAGGATGATCTACACGTTCGCCTGCCCGTGGTTTCAATGGGTAACCACGTGTTATTTCGGTGCCTTCAGAAGTCATTACCGGATAGAGTACAGGTTTCATTACATTGTCGGGCCAGATGTAGGAGGTAAACAGTTTTCCGCCAATCATAACATCTACCTTTTTATCTGCTTCTTTGACAACAAACCCGATTTTCAGTTCTGCCTCTTTTTTCGCTTTTGCGTTTGCCGAAAAGGAAGAAATAGCAATTGTCAATATGATCGCAATCGTTTGTAACCGCATAATTAATTTAGTTTTAAAGATGGTTGAAGTCGTAAAAATAGTAATTTATTGTTATTTTCACGGCTAAATAATTATTGAATTAGAATGCAACTTAATACATAAGATGACTTCACCTGCACATTTGGAAATTACTGTAAACCAAATTATTCATTTATGAAAAGTTTCATATGGATTTTAGCCGGACTGATTACATTGGCAGCTGGAATTTATCAAAGAGTTACTGGTCCAACCCAACCTTTTAAAACAGAAGTAAATACCGGAATTCAAAGGTTTCCTGTTGTATTTCAACGGTCGCATTCCGGAACAACTGATTGCCCGGTTGTTCTTCAAATCAGCGATATTACGGTTAAAGGTGATTTGCTTTTCAGAAAATACCCAGGTAAAGATGAAATGACAAAAGTTGAAATGAAGCGGGAAGGAGATAAGCTAACAGCGTACCTTCCGAATCAGCCACCTGCGGGAAAACTTGAGTACCGACTTGATCTTGAAAAGGATGGAGCCCCGCTCGTAATTAATAATGGCATTCCGGTATTGATCCGTTTCACGGGTGAGGTTCCTAAAGCAATTTTGTTTGTTCATATTTTGCTGATGTTTTTGGCGATGTTTTTTAGTAATGCGACAGGTATGTTGGCTTTGTTCGGAATTCGTTCCTATAAATTTTTTACTTTTCTCACTTTCGCCATCTTATTTGCTGGTGGTCTCATCTTTGGTCCTATTGTTCAGAAGTATGCATTTAATGAGTGGTGGTCGGGTATCCCATTTGGCTGGGATCTGACGGATAATAAAACATTGATTGCCATAATGGTTTGGTTTATGGCGCTCGAAATGATCAAAAAAAAGCATGCCGCCTTCTGGGTCGTTATAGCCTGGGCAGTCACGGTTATTATTTTTTCAATTCCCCACAGCTTATTTGGAAGTCAGCTGAATCCCGAAACCGGAAAAATTATTCAGGGAGCTATTCTCCCTTTTATGCAACTCTTTTAAGATTAAAATCATCTTTTTGGTGAAACATCATGTTTCCTTCTGTAAATTTGGCATCTGAAATAGGTTAATAATCTAAAGAATGAAAAAAATAGTTGCATTATTCGTATTTATTGCATTGTCAATCAGTGCTTATTCTCAATCCGACAATTGGTACTTCTCTTTTTCGATGGGTGAATCGTGGCCAACAGGAGCTTTTCAAAAAACCGATATTTACAATAATAAATCGGGGTTCGCAAAAAAAGGTTTTGCTGTTTTGTTAGATGCCACCTATCCCGTCAGTAAGCATTGGGGATTTAAAGGAATGGCGATGATGAATACCAACCCTGTGGATCGTAACTGGTTGGGAACAAAACTTGAAACAAGGATGCAAGCCTTTTATCCGGTAATTGATGAAGCTGATCGTCCGTTTCTTTCGTTAAGAGCGAATTCATGGATGTGGAATGCATTGCTTGCAGGACCTGTCTTTACGCTTAATTTTGACCGCATTTACTGGGATTTCCAGGCGCTTGGCGGAATGAATGTGGCCTACCTTCCACAGCAAAAACTTTTATACGAGAAAGCAGCCAACAATTGGTTTTATCTCGATAGAAACACATCAACCATCAATGTTTCGTATGGACTTATGGCTGGTACTGCTGTTCGTTTTCCTGTCACAGACCGGATTAATTTAAGAGTAGGAGTTGATTATTACCGTTCAAATGCCAAGGTTCAATATGAGCAGATCAGGGTGACCAAAGGAACATCAACGGTTACGACCGAGAAACTTGGAAGTGGAAGTGCCAATATCCCAATTGAAATGATTTCGGGTACGATTGGCTTCGTGTATTATTTGAATTAAAGTAAACCCTTTTTAATCAGGAAATCCGGAACAGTGATGAATGCACTATTCCGGATTTTTTTATAAAGCCACAATTTACAGTCATTGAATACCTGGTAAAAGTAGAAGGTTAAAGTCCGTATATATTTGGACTTTAACTTTTTTTATAACTTATCTTACAACCAGTTGCTGCTTACACGAAAGGTCGTAAAATTATTACGGGATAGCCTTTTCCAATTTATTGGCGATTGGTTTCACCGAAATCTTCGAACCTACGGCGCCTTCCATCCATCGTTGCGGAATCAGCCTTCCTTGTTTATAAATCCGGTCGATTTCGTTCGGAAAACTTTTACCGTTCAGGTGTTCTTCCAGTTGAAATTCAATGATTTGTCCGTAAGAATAGGCTGCAAGATACAAGGGATTCGAAATCATATGGGAATAGATGCCTAAAATTGGTTCATCTTTTATTCCGAATACAGGAGAAAAATAGGTGTTCCAAACCTCTTTTGTAATTGCAAGAACAGCAACTTTTAACTCGGCAGCATTCGCTTCAGGATGGGCATACAGCCATTTCCAGATTTTCATATCGACCATTCCAACACCCATAATTTCCATCAACGACCATGCTGTATCAAGGTTATCAAGCTTTTCCTGATCCGGGTTCGTATTCGTGTATCCCAGTAATTTCAGGTCGCGGCTTTGAAAGATAAAAGCAAGCGCTTCGGTAAAAGCGGTATTGGGAACGCCATTTAGAAGGTAGTGGTCGATATCGTAAAGTGAAATGGTCTGTTCAACATTGTGTCCAAATTCGTGAACAGCAATATTATATCCTTTATAATCCATGCCGGTATCGGGAATTCGTGTACGCAAATGAGCCTTTTCTCCTTTCATCTGAGCTCCCCATGCATGGCCGGAACCACGTGCCGGATCGACTGCTATTTTTTCTGAAAGATACTGCGCTCTTTCTTTCGACCATCCCACTTTGGCAAGCAAGTTTGGCATGTCGGCCGCGAAAGCTTTAGGATTTGGATATCGTGAAGTGGTCTTGGAATTTAGCTCTTCCTGTGGAATAACACTCCGCGCTTTAAAACCGTCGTACCAGATATCGTATGGACGCAGACTACGTCCAAGCCGCTTCTCAATAACAGCAGCAATTTTTGCCAGTTGCGGTGAACGAAGGTAGGTGTCAAAGAGCGTTTCAACTTCTTCCTGCGGAATCTCCATCTCGCCTGAGAACTTCCTCAAAATAAAGGTATTCATCTCAGGACTGTAGGCATCTATTGCCTTCTCTGCTTTGAAATTATTGAGAATCTGCTGATAACGGCTATCTGGTTCAGCCGGGCACGAAATCTCTTTGCTGTTTTCGAAAACTTTGTTGCTGTAAGCCGCCCATTGCAGGTTTGGATTGTTAATGACCTTTTCGGGAATATCCTGATTTATAATTCGCTCCATGACCTTATAAATCATCTCCTGCTTTTCTTTGCCAGTTTCTTTGTTCGCATAGTTTGCCTTAATCTCGTCTCGAAGATTCCAGTGGGAGAGGAGTACCATCTTATCTGGAAAGAGTTGTTTTCCCGAGTCGGTACGCAGTTTTCCCATTTCTATATTGTATTCCGAAATGTAAATGTCGGCATCGGCATTTGCCTTAGAAGCAGCTTGCTGAAGTTCAGCCGGTACACGCGATACGAAAGTATCGCCTAACCGGGCCATTGCCCAATCTTTTCGCGTCACCGACTGATCGAATTTTTCTTTCTCTTCGAGGGTATAATAAGGAAAGTTGAGCGCAATGGTAAACGCAATTTTGTTGTCAAAAAGATCGGAAATAAGATGCGCTCCGATCGAATAACCACTGAATTCTTTATCAATTTCGAGCATCGGCCCATTGTTTAAATCAACATTTTCTCTCAGATCAAGCGACATCTTGTTGAAATGACCGTAAATCGATTCCAAATTTTTGCTCACTTTATCAAAAAGCAATTCTCTTTCTGCATCATTGGCGACATAGTTTGCCTTACAAAAAGCGGCAAAATCGGCTGATGTGCCGTCTTCTGCCCGCCAAAGTGAGGCTGCATGCTTAACGCCCTTTTCAATCCTTAATGCAATCGAATTGCCCGGCATTAATTTTAAACTGTCAGTAATTTGACTGATAGTTGTTTGAGAAATCTCAAATTTGGTTGTTGGCATTGTTTTATTCGAATTTGGTACATTACAGCCCGAAAATCCTGCAAATAGTAGTATCATTAATTTTTTCATGTATTTTTGGCTTAAAGATAGAAATTTCGGTTTATTCAAAAACTAAAAACCGACATCAATTGTAGTATATTATTTAAAGTAAATTTAGCGCAATGTTTTATCTCGGTTCTGTAGCTGGATTTCTGCCCTATATTTTGGCGCTCTCATTGACAATCATGTGGGGCGGTCATGCAGGTATGCCACTCTTTACTTCAAATCCGACTGCTAAAACGCAGGATGAGTTAGTAAAGATGGATGAGTCTACTGTCGCAGATCAGGTAAGTATTCGTTTTGATAATCAAATCATTGCTGATAAAACGACGCTGTTTCCTGTTCAGTTCCATTCCCGGACCAGGTTGCTCAACCTCTATTTTCTCCGGCTTTTTGAAATGAGCAATATTGGAATTTCACTCCTTCGCGCACCCCCTGTCTCTTTGTTTTAAATATTGGTAGCTTTCTACTGTAACTGATTAGGTGTAAATTTGCTTTTACAGTCTGTATCTTTCAGTTTGTTTGAAAATTTCATTGATTTATAAATTATAGGTCATTATTGATTTATTAAATTCTTAAAATGAAGAGAATTCTTATATTACTATTAGTTGTGAATTGCTTTATAATTCAAGGTTTAGCGCAGGCAGTATTCATCGATGGCAGCGTAACAGGTGTCGACGGTAAACCATTGGAAGATGCATATGTCTCCATATCAGCGAAAGGTATTGCAGCCCTTACTGATCGAAAAGGAAAATTTCAGTTAAAAGGTAAACTGGAAGGTTCACAAACGGTCAGCGCAAGTTATTCAGGATATAAAACCGTTGAGAAGCAGATTTCAATTGTTGCCGGGCAGAAGAACAGTGTTGATTTTGTTCTTGAACAGGCTGTAATTGACTTAAATGCAATCGTTGTGACAGCGACCCGTTCGGGGCGGCCACTAAAAAATGTTCCGATTCATACACAGATCGTATATGGATCTGAACTGCAAAAAACAGATGCCATCTCGCTTGGTGATGCGCTCATCAGCAATTTCCCCGGTATCGATTCTAAAAATTTATCGGCAGGCTCGGGGGGCAGCAGTTTACAAATGAATGGTTTTGGCAATCAGTATATTTTGATCTTAGTGGATGGTGAGCGACTGAATCCGGGCGACACGAAGGAGAATGTAGATTTGGCGCGGATTAATACCGAGAGCATCGAAAGAATTGAGATTGTTAGGGGTGCTTCATCTGCGCTCTACGGATCAGATGCGATTGGAGGTGTAATCAATATCATTACAAAAAAAAATACGAAAACCTGTGAAGGATCGATCGGCACCCGATTTTCAGACTATGGAGAACAGCGCTACTTTGTTGATCTTGGATTGAAAGGTGGTGGATTGTCTTCGCACACCTCGTTTATATATAATAAGTTAGATGGATGGGATATTAATCCTGAGGAACAAGGGAAAACAGTGGAAGCAACTAAAAATTTAGCGGTCGATCAGCGGTTTGGCTATCAGTTTTCTGATCGCTTCAATGTGAAAGGTGATTTCGGCTATTTCAAACGGGTTGATATCAACACGACGCCGTTACTGCCTGACAGGAAATATGAGGATTACAACTACCGGTTTACTGGAAATTACAAGCTTTCGGATCATCATCAGTTGGAAGGAGTCTGGTATACTGATAATTACCTGTCATATAGTCTTGATATTCCAGCGGCAGATGATGCGACCAAACACTACGATAAAACATTCAGCTCAGCCCGTTTACAGGATAATATCAAGCTTTCCACTAATAATACCTTTGTTGCAGGAATAGAGTACAATAAGGATGAATTATTTTCGGATAACGGCTTAACTGATCGTAAAACAGCACAGGCATTGATTTTGTTTGCCGAAAATGTCTGGGATATTGCACCGAAACTAACAGCGGTTGCCGGAGGCAGAATGACCTTTCATTCCGAATACCATACAAATACAACATGGCAGCTTGCGTTGAATTACCGCCCGGGAGAGTTTAATCTTCGCGGGTCGTTTGGACGGGGATTCCGTGCACCTACGTTGAAAGAGCTTTATATGGATTTTAATGTTCCGGGGGCCCCGATAAAAATAATCGGTAATCCGATTCTTAAGCCAGAGAATTCCAATTATTTCAGCTTATCGACCGAGTATACACATGCTACTTTTAATGCTTCGGTGATTGCGCAGTACAACGATTTGAATAATCTGATTTCTGAAGTTTTTTCACCACTGAATACCAACAGACCCCCGTTTGTTTATCAGTATCAGAATATTGCAAAGGCAGAGATGCTGAATGTGGAGGTACTGTTGAATTACCGGCCGGTTCCGCAATTGAAATTAACAGGTGGGTATACCTGGACCAAACCATTGACAACGCAGAGCGAGGCTGCCATCAATCGTTTTGAGGCACGACAACACTCGGCTGTAATGACAGGTGAATATTCCGTTCAAAATGGTAAATACCGGCCATCCATTACGCTTCAGGGAAAGTATTATGGCGATGCCAACATTACCTGGACCGACACCCGGGGTCAGAATTCGAAAGTGAAATTGAGCGAATATTTCAACTGGAAATTAACAACTTTGCATCGCGTCAACCGATGGGCCAGTATTACCGCAGGAATTGATAACCTGTTTAATTATACCGACCCGCGTTATTTTACAAGTATGTCGCCAGGCAGGCGCTTTTTTGCCGGTGTAAAATGTACCTGGTAGATTTTAATAAAACCGTTTCAAGCGGTCATAAAGACCCTTGAAACGGTTTAGGGAATATTTTTCATCGAAGTCAGGTAAACATTATAATGCTATTTTTGAACGAAATTTAAACATCCTACGATAATGAAGTTAAAAAGAATTGCATTTCTGCTTATTGGTATATTTTTGATCAATAGTGTATTATTCGCGAAATCCGAAAATAAAACGGGACCTCAGCATTTTTTTGTCGGAACTTACACTGAAGGTGGAAGCGAAGGAATTTACAGTTTTAGCCTTGATCAGGTAACCGGCAAACTTAAAGATCATGGTTTAGCCGCAAAGACAAACAATCCCTCGTTTCTGGCATTGACATCGAACGGAAAGTTTTTACTTTCGGTACACGAGACGAAAGGCGAGAATGGCAGCTCAATGGGCTATATCGAATCGTTCGCTGTAAATAAAGATGATAATCGATTGACCTCAATCGGAAAAGTATCCAGCGGAGGTGCAAATCCCTGCTATGTTTCTGTAAATCAAAATGGTTATGTTTTAGCTGCCAATTATACAGGTGGAAATGTCGGTCTTCTTCGCATCGATGAATCAGGGAAGCTGAGCGATACACTTAATGTTCAGCAACATTATGGAAGTGGTCCAAACAAAGCCCGTCAGGCAGAACCACATGTTCACAGTGCTTTCTTTGAGCCGGGTTCCGGCAGGATCTTTGTCGCCGATTTGGGAATTGACCAGGTTTCTGTTTATACGATTGATAATTTGGGTTCTAAGCTGATCAAAGCCACTGTTCCAGCAATTATTATGGCACCCGGAAGTGGCCCGCGTCATCTTGCTTTTCATCCAACATTGAAAGTGCTTTACGTCGTTAACGAACTTTCCAGTTCTGTGTCGGTGGTTACCTTAAACAAGGATGGCAGTTTTACCACAGTTGAGACTGTTTCTGCGCTTCCTGCAGGTTACGATAAACCGAATACCTGCGCTGATATTCATATTTCGAAAGATGGCCGCTTTTTGTATGCATCAAATCGCGGATTCAACTCAATTGCGATCTTTTCTGTAGATCCTAAAAACGGGAAGATTGTACAGATTGGACAAGAGTCAACACGGGGTGATGGTCCAAGGAACTTTACGTTATCTCCCGACGAAAATTATTTACTTGTTGCCAATCAAAATACGCAGGATATCGTCGCTTTTCGAAGGGATTTCAAAACGGGTAAACTTCAGTTTACCGATCAGGTAAAGGCTTTGAAGCCGGTTTGTCTGTTATTCCGAAAATAATTTCTGAAGAAATTGACTGAAGAAGCCCGATAGTTATGTCGGGCTTTTTCAGTCAATTTAGTCATCTGCTAAACGTTCGATCAATATTGTTCCATTTCTGAAAAGAAAAACGAACCCTCACGAAGGGCATTTTCATCGCTGTCGGCACCATGAATGGCATTTGCAGTGAAAGACTCTGCAAAAAGTTTACGGATGGTTCCTTCTGCCGCTTTTTCAGGATTTGTGTTACCAATCAACTCCCGAAAGTCATCAATTGCATTCTCTTTTTCCAAAATAGCCGCTACAATTGGTCCTGATGACATAAATTCGACCAGATCGTCGAAAAAAAACTTGCCGGCATGAATACCATAAAAGGCTTCAGCACGTTCGCGTGTAAACCGGATCATTTTTATGGCTTTGATCCGAAACCCTTTTTCATTGATTATTTTCAATATCGGACCTATAAAATTGTTTTTGACAGCGCAAGGCTTAATCATTGTAAATGTGATATTTCCAGACATAGTAGGACAAATTTTTAGTGAATAGTTGTTTGAAATAATTAGGACGGTTAAATTTAGAAAAATATAACTGAGAATCAACTGCATGCACGCTTTTTTGAACTTTCAACCTCAAAATAAAGGTAGATGAATATATTGTGCTCTAATTCAGTAAAATATAAATTTGATGAATATTAAATGCAATAATCATTTAACGTCATACAACCAATAATGATATCTTTGCATCTTGATTAAAATAAGATTAGTTGAAAAGATTTGATTTAAATACCTGTCAAAAGGTTAACGAATGGCTTAAAAAAGACGTGAAGCGGATCGTTATTATTCCGCATATCAACCCGGATGGTGATGCAATTGGCTCAGCATTAGGTTTAAACGATGTTTTGAATAATGCCGGTTTTGAATCACATGTAATTGTACCCAATGATTTTCCGGTTTATTTGAATTGGCTTGGTTCTGTGGGCGTTCCATTGATTTACGAACAAAGCAGTGAGCAATGTCATAAGTTGATTGATCAGGCTGATGCCTTCTTTTTCCTTGATTTTAACGATCTTAAAAGGATGGGGAAGCTGGAAGAATATTTGCGTACCAATACGAAGAAGGTTGTACTAATAGATCATCATCCCGATCCTCAGATTAAGGCTGATTTCATGTTCTCGGATACGAATGTAAGCTCGACAGCCGAGCTTGTTTACGACTTTGTGGATGCAATGGATATGTTGGATCATCTGGGCGTTAATGGTGCTAATGCTTTACTGACAGGGATCATTGCCGATACTGGTTCATTCAGTCATAATTCTTCACGACCTCCTATGTACCATATTGTTGGCGAATTGATTAAACGAGGTGCGGATAAAGAAAAAATTAATGAGTCGCTTTATAATAATTTTTCCGAAAAGAGAATGCGTTTACTTGGATATTGCCTGTCGGAAAAGATGGAGATATTTCCACAGTACAGAACGGCATTGATTTGGTTATCAGCAGAAGAATTGAAGCGATTCGATTTTCATCCGGGTGACACCGAAGGCTTCGTTAACTATCCGCTATCTGTTAAAGGTGTTGTTTTTTCTGCATTTTTTATGGAGAAACACGATCAGGTTAAAATCTCGTTCCGATCGAAGGGGAGCTTTCCGACGAATGATTTTTCGGGCGTTCACTTCAGTGGAGGTGGACATCGAAACGCCTCAGGAGGTGAAACAAAACTATCAATGGTGGATGCACTATCACTTTTTAGAGAGTTATTGCCACAATATTCAGAGTTGTTAGAGAAAGATTGTTAATAATAAACGCCCCTTTAGGTGTTGTCCACTTGTAAAGGGATAAATTTGAGTTAATTTTGCGCTAAATTTTTGAAGTATGAGAATCAGGTTATTCAATATGTTTTTATTTGCTGCCATGTTGGCGGTAGCAATTTCTTCCTGTAAAACACCTACAGGCCAGGCACAACGTGATCTTGAACAGGAATATCTTTCCAAATACATTGCAAAATATCATTCTGCTGTTACTCCCAAAGCCACCGGACTCTACTTTATCGAGACCAAGGCAGGCGTTGCTAATGATAGTCTTATTAAAGCAGGCGATCTTGTCAAGGTTTATTACCGTGGATATCTGATAACTGATGATGCGACAAAAGGAATTCAGGATGGTCTGGAGTTCGATTCCAATTTGGAAGGTTATGAACCTTTTTCTTTCACAGTAGGTAAAGGTGCGGTTATTGCAGGGTGGGACGAAGCGATAACCTATATGAAAGTTGGAAGCGAAGCAAAGCTTGTTATTCCATCGAAGCTTGCTTACTCGAGTCAGTCACAAAGCTCAATTCCAGCCTATTCACCACTTGTGTTTTATATAAAGGTTGAAAAAGTATACCGGTCAACCGATGTATGGCCAACGATCGAAAAACTCCCCAAAACTCCCATTATACGTTAATTTGTGATTTTTGATCTTTACATCGAATCCCTCATTTGAAACAGGCAGAACTTTTTAAGAAATTATTACCCGGATTTATCCCGCTTTTCGTTTTTATTATTGCAGACGAATTTTGGGGAATGAAGGTCGGTCTGATTGTTGCTTTGCTGATCGGTGTTGGCGAGATGTGTTTTACCTGGTTCCGCGAAAAGCGGCTCGACCGTTTTGTATTGCTTGATACTGCCTTACTCGTTGCCTTGTCGGGGATCTCCATCCTTCTTGAAAATGAGATTTTTTTCAAACTGAAACCTGCACTTATCGAATTGATTTTGTGCGCAATATTGGGTGTTTCGGTATTTTCATCGATCGATATTGTCGGGGCAATGACCCGGAAATATATGAAAGGTGTTGAGATGAACGAAGTTCAGGAGGCGCTCTTTAAAAGAAACCTTCGCAATTTATTTTACATCGTCGTTCTTCATACCGGGCTTGTTTTTTATTCGGCCTTTTATATGAGTAAGGAAGCCTGGGCATTTATCAGCGGCGGCTTATTTTACATCCTATTTTTCATTTATTTTGGTTTTGAGTTTTTCCGAAACCGAAAATTAGCCCGAAACAATATTCCTGAAAGTCAGGTTTCTTCTTTTGATAATGAAGAATGGCTTCCTGTGGTTGAAGAAGATGGGAAAGTCATTGGAAAAGCTCCCCGATCGATCTGTCACAAAGGAGATAAAATTCTTCATCCCGTTGTTCACCTGCATGTTTTTAATTCAAATGGTCATATCTATCTTCAGAAACGGCCGATGGAAAAGTTGGTTCAGCCCGGAAAATGGGATACTGCTGTAGGAGGGCATATCTCATTTGGTGAAGACCTTGAGACAGCACTTCGTCGCGAAGCTTTTGAGGAGATCGGACTCGAAAATTTTTCGGCAAAACCACTTGGACGTTACAGATGGGACAGTGATATTGAATCAGAACTGGTTTACTACTTTATATCCTACGATTTCCAAAAAATCAGACTGCATAGTGATGAAGTTGTTGAAGGAAGATTCTGGAGTCCTTCACAAATTGAAAAGCAGATGGGACAGGGTGTTTTCACGCCTAACTTCGAATTTGAGTACCGTTTGTTGAAAAAGGGACAAATTCGATCATAACTTCCGACTTCGGACTTTTCTCGCCTCTCTTTACCCCTGTATCAAAAATATTGCCGGACGTTTGTTCAGGTCAGGAACTCCCTTTTTCCACTGCGAAACGGTTTGAGTTTTGATGTATTCCGTATCCAGCGTGATGTCGCATGCAATGCAAAGCCGGGTCTGGTCATTTAGGGTATTGATAAGATCATTAATTAATTGCATGTTGCGATAGGGGGCTTCGATAAAGATTTGGGTTTGTTTCTCGACGCCCGATCTTTTCTCAATCTCCCTGATTGCTTTTACCCTTACAGCCGGTTTAACCGGAATATAGCCAATAAATGCAAAGTTCTGCCCATTCATTCCGGAAGCCATCAGCGACAGCAAAATAGAAGAGGGACCTACCAATGGAATTACACGAATATGCTTAATATGCGCTTGTCTGACCACCTCTGCACCCGGATCAGCAATCCCGGGGCAACCCGCTTCCGAGATGATCCCAACATCAAAGCCTTCGAGAATTGGGTTCAAATAAGCCTCTGTTACCTGAGTGTCGGTATGCTGGTTCAACTCAAAAAACTGCAGCTCATCAATGTTAAGGGCCGGATCCATTTTACGAAGGTATCGACGCGCGGTTCGTATATTTTCGACGATGAAATAGCTGATTCCCTTGACAATAGAAGAGACTTCAGATGGAATCACACGAGCGGTGTCCGATTCGCCAAGGGTGGTAGGTATAAGGTAGAGATTGCCCATAATTCAAATTTTGGCAAATGTAAGGTTATAAAATGAAGGAATGTAAAGATGAATGAAAGAATTAAACGCGGTATTCACTATTTTGAGCTACACATTTTTGGTGACAACTATTTTTTGATGTAAGTTTGATCGATAACGAAATGAATATAATGAGAGTAACCTTACTGGGAACCGGGACTTCACAAGGTGTACCGGTTATTGCCTGTAAATGTGATGTTTGTAGGTCTGACGACTCAAAAGATAAAAGACTCAGAAGCGCGATAATGATCGAAGAGAAGGGTACGAGAATCGTTGTGGATGCGGGTCCTGATTTCAGACAGCAGATGTTAACGCATGAGGTTGACAATCTCGATGCAATTTTGATTACTCATGAACATGCCGACCATATTTTCGGATTGGATGATATCAGAAGTTTCAACTGGTTACGAAAGTCGCCGATGGACGTTTATTGCGAGCCACGCGTGCAAAAAAACCTTCGGAATATTTTCAACTATGTTTTTGCAGCGAATAAATATCCCGGAACACCGCAAATGGATTTGATCGATCTTGAGAATAAAGATTTTAAAATAGGACCGTTAGACATTACTCCCATCAGGATTTATCATCACAAACTACCAGTTTATGGTTTTCGTTTTGGCATGTTCGCCTATTTGACTGATTTTAATATGATTGAAGAGCAGGAACTTGATAAATTAGTGGGAGTTGAAACACTGGTTATATGTGCCTTACGGAAAACGCCCCATATCTCACATCTTAATCTTGCAGGTGCACTGGAACTTATTGAAAAAATTGGACCTCGTAAAGCATACCTTACCCATATGAGCCACGAAATGGGTAAGCATCGGGATTTGCTGAATGAATTGCCGTCGAATGTAGAACCCGGATACGATGGATTAGTTTTAGAAATCTAAAAACCACTATTTGTATAACTCTGAATCATACAAACAGTGGTTGCTTTTATTTGGTTTTACTGTATCAGCTACTCTTTACCATATACAATATTCTGTGTGTCAATGGCGATCATTAGCTCCTCATTGGTTGGAACAACCATAACTTTCACTTTTGAACCTTCCTTGCTGATAATCCGCTCTTCTCCCCTTATTCCAGCATTGATTTCCTGATCGATCTCAATACCTAAAAATTCAAGATCTTTGCATACCGAAACACGTGTGGAAACTGAATTTTCGCCGATTCCCCCGGTGAAAATCAACACATCTACGCCGCCCATTGCAGCGGCATAAGCTCCGATGTATTTTTTGATCCTGTAATTAAACATTTCAATGGCTAAAATGCAACGTTCATCGCCTTTATCCGCTGCTGCCAGGATTTCGCGCGAATCGGATGATATCCCGGTAATGCCCAATAAACCACTGTGTTTATTGAAAAGAATGGAGGCTGATTTAGTACCAATTTTCTCTTTATCCATGATATATGAAACAGCACCCATGTCAATATCTCCAGAGCGCGTTCCCATGATTAATCCTTCCAGTGGCGTAAATCCCATTGAAGTGTCCACCGATTCTCCATATTTAATGGCACAGGCAGATGCGCCGTTACCCAGATGGCAGGTGATCACTTTAACAGTTTTAGGATCGACACCTAAAATTTCACAGGCCCTGCTCGATACGTACCTGTGGCTTGTTCCATGGAAACCGTATCTGCGTATCCCGTATTTTTTATAAAGTGCATATGGAATCGCATACATAAAGGCATGTTGGGGCATTGTATGATGAAATGCCGTATCGAAAACAGCCACTTGAGGGATTTCAGGAATTAAAGCTTTGATAGCATAGATTCCCCTTAAGTTTGGCGGATTGTGCAGCGGAGCAAGTTCGATAAACTTCTCAAGTGCCAGAATCACTTCATCGGTGATTAAAGCACTCGTGCTAAATTCCTCACCACCATGCACTACACGGTGGCCAACCGCATTTATCTCATCGAGCGAACTTATACATCCGTGCTTTTCGCTCGATAATACCCCAAGGATGTATTCAATTCCAATCTTATGATCGAGGATCTCACCTTCAAAAAGCACTTTTTGTCCCGATTCTTTTTCATGTTTCAGAAACGAACCTTTCATTCCAATCTTTTCGACAATTCCTTTGGCAAGAATACGGCTTTCGCTCAGCGAATAAAACTGGTATTTTATGGATGAACTTCCGCAGTTGATTACTAATATTTTCATTAATCGAATTATTTATTGTTGTTGTTTTTGGAAGACAGTTTGTGATAAACGTCCCAGTCCGTATTTAAAATTTTTCATTTGATAAAGGACCGTTTCCAATAATTTTCCCGTTTTCATCATATTTGTAAAAACCACAGCAGGTGTGTACGCCAAATCGTTTTGCCCGGTTCAATTTCTTGATTACTGGAGATGCCATATACCTTGGGTCACCAAATTCGGAATAAAGATTCTCCATCCACCGATTGATTTTGTCAATGCCCAAAATATCAGCTAATTCGAATGGTCCGAAGCGCATTCCGAATCCAACTTTCCAAACCGAGTCGATATCAACCATTGCTGCAACTCCTTCGAGAAGCACTTCACATGCTTCATTTAAAAGGGCTGTATATAGTCTGATGGAGATAAGACCGGCTGATTCTTCTACTGGAATGGCCTGCCGGTTGACCATTTTTACAAATTTCAATACTTTACTGTACACCTCATCCGAAGTATATAAGCCTTTTACAACCTCGCAGATCCGGGCTTCGGGCGACTGTACAAAGAAGTGGAGACTTACACAACGGTCACGATATTTAAGTTCAGATGAAAGCTCTGTAATAATAATGGTGGTTGAATTGGTTGCAATGATACATTCAGGACTAACCACCTCTTCAACTTTTTTGAAAACTTCCTTTCGTTCGGTAATTTTCCGGTCGCTCGATTCTGCCCTGATTGCTTCTATTACAAAGTCACAGTCAATTAAATCTTTGTAATCCAAACTTCCTTTGATTCTTGACAAGGTTAACTTCTTTTCTCCCTGAGTCATTCCCCAATTCTCGATCCGACGGTCCAGAACAATACCAAGTTTGTGGAAGGCATTTGTGATACGTTCTTCGGAGAGCTCAATAAATACCACTTCAATGCCATTCGAACTGGCGATACGGGCAATATTTTGTCCGTCTTTTCCACATCCGACAACTCCTATTTTGGAAAAAAGCGTTCGCTGTTGCTGCTTTTTACTTAACCCGAAATCCTCGATGGCCTCAATAATCATGTTTTCCATTTCCCGAAATTCTTATGTTTTTGTTCTATTTTGATATTCTTTTCAATTATAGGTTTTAAAAGAGAGTAACTGGCTAAGGGTTGAAAATATTTGTTATCAATTGCTACTTCGCCAATTTTCCTCTTCTCGTCTTCACTCAATCTCTCCGTCTCTCCATCTCCTTATCCGGCCTGGGTAGCTGTAATTGCAACCATATTTACAATATCGCTGACGCAACAACCTCTCGAAAGGTCGTTAATCGGTGCAGCCATGCCCTGAAGAATTGGACCAATCGCCTCTGCACCTGCAAGTCGTTGAACAAGTTTGTATCCAATATTTGCAGCCTCAAGTCCAGGGAAAACAAGTACATTGGCTTTACCCGCAACAAGACTACCAGGTGATTTCAGTTGACCTACCTCTTCGTTCAAAGCTGCATCAAGTTGCATTTCTCCGTCAATTATCAGTTCCGGTGCCATCTCGTGGGCAATGCGTGTGGCATTAACCACTTTGTCAACCAAGGCGTGTTTGGCGCTTCCTTTCGTTGAAAAGGAAAGCATCGCAATGCGTGGT
>JAAFHB010000368.1 GCA_010906965.1 Mariniphaga sp.
ACATGTCGTTCCTCTCGGGACATGTCGTTCCTCTCGGGACATGTCGTTCCTCTCGGGACATATCGTTCCTCTCGGGACATGTCGTTCCTCCCGGGACATGTAGTATCTCTCGGGACATGTAGTATCTCTCGGGACGAATTAAGCAAAGGATGAAGCAGTATGTATAAATCAGGTGAATCACATTAATCAGATAAATCAAAGTTCAGACTTAATTCAGACTTGTATTTACTGAAATTGACTTCGTCGAACTTCGTTTCAATTTTATTATATTTGTAAAAAAAAAATTGATTATGCTTACGAAAGAAACAGTAAATAAATCAATTAATAATCTTCCGGATACATTTACGATTGATGAATTAATTGAGAAGTTGATATTTATGGAGAAGGTAGAAGAGGGTTTCCAACAATCTGAGGCAGGGAAGGTTATTTCAAATTGATCCTTTTTTTTTGCCTCACATTACTAACTTTTCGGGCAATAGCACAGGATCCTTCTTTCCCCAAATTTATTTTTTGTAAATATTTTCAAAATTCAACTTTAATTTCTAATTAATTCAAAAAATATTTTTACATTTGACGTGTTTATTTTACGTTTGTAAATTTCTTAAGATGAATAAAAAAATATGGCTTGCATCGCCGCATATGGGCGGATCAGAGCAAAAATATGTCAAAGAGGCTTTTGACACTAATTGGATCGCACCTCTGGGACCCAATGTCGATGCCTTCGAAAAAGGGTTGGCAAAATACAATCAGATAGACCATGTTGCGGCACTTAGCGCAGGGACAGCGGCGCTGCACCTTGCATTGATTATGCTCGGTATTGAAGCAGGAGATGAGGTGATTGTCTCTTCCTTTACGTTTGCAGCCTCGGTCAATCCTATCGCCTATCAGGGAGCCATCCCCATTTTAATCGACAGCGAACCGGATACCTGGAACATGTGTCCGAAACAGCTTGAAACCGCAATACTTGATCGCGTCTCAAAAGGGAAAAAACCCAAGGCAATTATTCTTGTTCATTTGTACGGAATGCCCGCTAAAACAGATAAGATCATGACAATTGCTTCGAGGTACAAAATCCCGGTAATCGAAGATGCAGCCGAAGCGATGGGAAGTAAATTCATGGGAAAACCTGTTGGCACATTTGGATTGATGGGGTTTTACTCTTTTAACGGAAACAAGATTATCACCACCTCGGGTGGCGGGGCACTGGTTTCGAACGACGAGTGGCTGATTTCAAGATCACGATTTTTGGCAACACAAGCCCGCGAGTGTGCTCCACATTATGAGCATGAAGTGATTGGCTATAACTACCGAATGTCGAATATCAGTGCCGGAATTGGCCGGGGACAATTGGAGGTAATTGACGATCATATCGACCGTCATCGCGAAATATTCAATTATTACAAGCGCGAGCTTTCAATTTTTAAAGGAATCACTTTTCAGCAGGAACCCAATGCCGATTATTATTCAAATTACTGGCTTACCTGCATTCAGGTAAATCCTGAAAAATGCTTTGGAGTCACGCGCGATCATATCAGGATAGCAATGGAAGGTGAAAATATCGAATGCCGCCCTTTGTGGAAACCCATGCACCTTCAACCGGTGCATTGCGATAAACCTTACTATGGTGATGGGGTATCCGATGAACTGTTTGAAAACGGATTATGCCTCCCATCCGGCTCCAACCTGAGCGATGAAGATCTCGTCTGCGTAGTTGAGGTGATTAAAAATATACTCTCCAAGGCACTGAGGAAACAGGCAAAAGAGATCGAAGAACTTGTCGCTTACGACCAGTGAGGTTCGTGGAATAGACTGTTCAACATTAATATTTGGTATTTTAAAATATTGAATTTACTTATTAAAAAATTGACAGATTAATAGTCATTTACTAAATTACCCCTGCAATGTACCTTAAGTTTAACCAATATCTCTCAAGCCGATATCTTCCCCGATGGGTCGTCTTTCTGTTCGACCTCTTTATTGTCCTTTTTTCCTTTTTTGTAAGTTATTATCTTCGTTTTAATTTCGACACGGGGGCAATGAATATGGAGCGCGTCATCTGGCAGATGTTTTTTGTAATGCCCGTTTCTATGGTTGGATTCCTTGTTTTTAAACCATTTAATGGCATCATCCGACACACAGCAGCACGCGATATACAGCAGATACTCTACTCCCTGCTGCTATCGACAGCATTGCTTATCATCATTTCCTTAACCACCTACATCAAAGGGCTAACCAGCCCGTTTATGATCCCCTTTTCAGTGATGATCATTCATTTTATCCTCTGTGTCTTTTTAATGACATGGACAAGGTTGCTGGTCAGGTTGATCTATCAAAATCTCAGGCTTTACAATAAAAAAGAGGTTCGCGTATTGATTATGGGTGCAGGAGAACTTGGACAGGTTACCATGACAGCGCTGGAAAGATCTGTCAATCCAAATTACAAGGTAATTGGATTTATCGACGACAACAAGCAATTACAGGGAAAAGCAAAAGCAGGCGTACCGATCTTTTCGCTTCAGAAAGCGTTTAACGGCATAATTCAGTCGCATCATATTGATGAAGTGATTCTTGCCGTGAACCGCGGGGGAATGCCCGATGAGCGGATACGTAAGGTGATGGATCTCTGCATAAAACATAAAATCACCATTAAGTCAATACCACCCGTGAACGATTGGATCACAGGAGAACTGAACGCAAGGCAGTTGCGTCATATGAATATTGAAGACCTTCTGGGACGTGAAGAAATCGCACTCGATACCGAAAGAATTCGTGGAGAACTTAAGAAGTCCGTTATTCTTGTTACCGGCGGAGCAGGATCGATTGGATCAGAACTTATAAGACAGCTACTTTTGTATGATGCATTGAAGGTCGTGATTGTTGATCAGGCGGAATCGGCACTCTATGACTTGCAAAATGAACTATTAACCAAAGGATACAAAACCGACCGTTTTGATGTGGTAGTCGGCGATGTAACCAATTTTTTCCGGATGGTTCAGCTTTTTGAGCGTTTCCATCCCGATATGGTTTTTAACGCGGCAGCTTACAAGCATGTTCCGCTAATGGAGGAGAATCCATACGAGGCAATACGCGTTAATATTGGTGGAACTCAGCTACTGGCAAACCTGTCGATAAAGTATAAGGTAAAGAAATTTGTGATGATTTCGACCGATAAAGCGGTGAATCCTACAAATGTAATGGGCGCTTCGAAACGGATCTGCGAAATGTATATCCAGTCGCAATCGCAACTCAAGGGAATGAAAACGCAATTTATCACAACCCGTTTTGGTAATGTACTCGGATCGAATGGTTCAGTTGTACCCCTGTTCAGCAAACAAATTGCAGCAGGCGGACCTGTGACACTGACACACCGCGATATTACCCGCTATTTTATGACAATTCCAGAAGCTTGTCAGTTGGTTCTCGAAGCCGGCTTTATGGGGAGCGGAGGTGAAATTTTCGTTTTCGACATGGGTAAACCTGTGAAAATTTACGACCTTGCAGTGAAGATGATTACACTGGCAGGGCTGGAACCCGGTCGCGATATTGCAATCGTTGAAACAGGGTTACGACCAGGAGAAAAGCTTTTCGAAGAATTACTGGCCACGAAGGAGAATACACTGCCCACCTACCATAAAAAAATAATGATAGGGAAAATACGTGAGACCAATCCTATCCTGGTTCATCACGATGTACTCTCGCTGCTGAACCTTCTTAAAAGTGCCACAGACGATCAGCTCGTAAGCGCCATGAAAAAATTGGTCCCAGAGTTTATCTCACAAAACTCGACTTACGAACGGCTGGATTGCAAAATAGCAGCAGTGAAGGAGAAAGAAAATATTCCTTCCAGTTATTTTGACATTGAAAATATACTGGTGTACAGGTGTATAGGTGAAGAGATAATGGTTAAGGGTTAAGGGTTAATGATAAGGATAAGGGAAAAGGTTAAGGGTTAAGGGTTAAGGATTAAGGGTTAAGGGTTAATAATTCATAATTATTTTATCTCCCCTTCTCCCCCTCTCTCCTTCTCCCCC
>JAAFHB010000369.1 GCA_010906965.1 Mariniphaga sp.
AAAATGAATTATTAATGAAAAACAATTTGAACAAGCTCTTACTGACTATTGTGCTTTTTGCAGGAATGGTCTTAACCACGCTGGGGCAGGTAACCTCCTCCGGAATGAGGGGTAAGATCACAGGTAATAACGAGACCCTTCCCGGTGCAGCTATTGTTGCTGTACATGTTCCCTCCGGAACTCAATATGGAACTGTTACCAATTCTGAAGGTCGTTTTTCTTTACAGGGTATGCGTGCAGGTGGCCCTTACAATGTAACAATTTCATTTGTTGGATACACTGCAGAAACATTAACAGATGTCAACCTCTCCTTAGGTGAAAATTTTGATTTAAATACCGACCTGAAAGAGAATACAACAACAGTTGGAGAAGTAGTAGTTGTAGGTGCCAAACAATCGGTTTTCAATTCCGAGAAAAATGGCGCATCAATTAATGTCTCGACACGGCAGATCGCAATGATGCCAACTGTTACCAGGAGCATAAATGACGTTACTCGTCTTACTCCTCAGGCCAATGGTAATCAAATAGGAGGAGGAAACTACCGACAGAACTACATTACCGTTGACGGTGCCCAATTTAACAACGCATTTGGTATTGGATCGAATCTTCCTGGCGGTGGATCACCTATTTCACTTGATGCTATCGATCAGATTTCAGTGAATATCACTCCATTCGATGTAAGACAAAGTGGTTTTATCGGGGCTTCAGTTAATGCGGTAACACGCTCAGGAAGTAATGAATTCACCGGATCGGTTTATTCTTATATGCAAGATGAGAGGTTCAAAGGGAATCACATTGGAGATGGTAAATGGGCAGATCAAACATTTACTAAAACCCCATCAGATTATAAAATGTATGGTTTTCGTTTGGGCGGACCGATCATCAAAAACAAGCTTTTCTTTTTTGTAAACTACGAGTCAGAAAAGAGTACTGTACCAGGTCCTCCTCGCGTGGCTGCAACAACATCGGCTCCTGCTGATTATACTAAAAACATTGCACGTCCTACTGCTGACGATATGAATATGATGAGTAAATATCTTCTTGATAATTACAAATACGAAACAGGTCCTTACCAGGGTTATTCGAATGAAAGCCCTGCTACTAAATTCCTGGCCCGCGTTGACTGGAACATCAGTAAGAACCACAAATTTAATGTGCGTTATAGTAAAACGACCGCTAAATCACCGAATTATCCAAGTACTTCAACAAATAATTTCCTTGGTTCCCTTTATACCGGAAACCGTCAGGCGATGGATGCCATGTGGTATCAGAATTCAGGATACTATCAGGAAACTAATTTCAGCTCCCTTGCTGCTGAGTTAAACTCTTCTTTTATGGATGGTAAATACCTGAATACACTTCGTTATACTTATTCCTATCAGGACGAACCTCGCTCAACAAAGGGTAGTCTATTCCCGTTTGTTGACATTCTTAAAGATGGCAAGCCATATGCATCTTTTGGAACAGAACTCTTTTCATACGGAAATCTTCGTCAGGTGAAAACAACGACAATAACTGACGATATTTCATGGACACTTGGTAAGAATAGCTTTACAGTTGGAGCCCAATATGAAGCCAATAATACCAAAAATGGTTTTATGCGTTTTGGATCAAGCTTTTACGTATTCAACTCATGGAATGATTTTGTAACTGCACAAAAGCCGCTGGACTTTGGTGTTACCTTCTCAAATACACCCGGATATGCTCAGGCTTTTCCTGGTTTTAAATTTGGCCAGTACTCTCTGTACGGTCAGGATGAGATAGCAGTAAATTCAAAATTGAAAGTTGTTGTTGGCTTGCGTGGTGATCTTCCGACTTATTCACAACCGGCTGCTGAACATCCAGGAATTGCTCCGCTTACATTTTCCAATGGAGATAAATATAATACAGCAACGCTTCCAAAATCAAGGTTGTTGTTATCTCCCCGGGTAGGATTTAATTATAATATTAAAGAAGACAGATCGTTGGTTTTACGCGGAGGAACGGGAGTTTTTACTGGTCGTGTTCCTTTTGTCTGGATTGTAGGACAAGTTGGTGATGCAGGTATGGTTCAAACGACTATGCTTTATCAGGGAGTAGGCAATACACCTGGTCCATTCAGCCCGGACCCGAAAGCTTACTATCCAACAACACAACCAACAGCTGGAACAATCATTCCGTCTACATTTACCATTATATCCAACGATTTCAAAATGCCTCAGACATGGAAGAGTAGTCTTGCTTTGGATGCTAAGCTACCATTGGGTTTAAAAGGATCACTGGAAGGAATTTACAACAAGGATATCAATACTGCATTCTTCGTTAACACAGGTATTAAAGGCGGAGTACCAATGAATATTGCAGGTTATCCTGATAATCGTATTGTTTACCCGGTAAAAGTTACTGACAAGTATTATCAGACTCAAACGAATGGTATCATTCCTGCAATTGTAGGAAAAGAATCCGGCATGTCCCCAATTGTCCTCGAAAACAGAAGCAAGGGATATTACTATTCGCTAACTGCTAAACTTGAGAAATCATTTAGTAAAGGATTTTATGGCATGGTTGCTTATACTCATAGTATGGCGAAGAACCTTGTTGATGGTTCAGGCGATCAGGCTTCAGGAGCCTGGAGCGGAAATGCAAATGTGAATGGTGCCAACAGCGAAGAGATGAGCTATGCCAGTTATGTAGTCCCTGACAGACTTGTGGCGAATGTATCCTATAAATTTGAGTATCTGAAATCGATGGCGACCACAGTGTCTGTATTCTACGAAGGGAGTGCACAAGGCCGATTCTCTTACGTCTATTCAACCAATGTAGTTCGTGATGGTGCCAGTTCGAACAATCTTATTTATGTACCGAAAGATGCTTCAGAAATTACCTTTGTTGATCAGACTGTTACATATAAAGATCCAAGTGGTGCTTCTACAAATAATCTTTGGTCTGCTGCAGCTCAGAGTGCTTCATTTTTTAACTATGTTGATCAGGATAAATACCTGAAATCCCGCAAAGGTCAGTATGCCGAACGAAATGGCGCTTTATTGCCATGGAGAAATAATTTCGATGCTAAGATTATGCAGGAATTCTTTGTGAAAGTAGGTGGCAAACGTAATACCATTCAGGTGAGTCTTGATATCCTTAATGTAGGTAACTTTATCAATAAGAACTGGGGTACAGCTGATTTGTATAATCAAAACAACATACTTGTTCCTGCCAATAATTCAAGTGTTATTGCAGGTGGTACCGTTAAACCAACCTTCAAACTTAATCCCTACAATAGTGGTATGTTGACAAATACCTTCCGTGATAACATTAGTTACACCTCAACCTATTCAATGCAGTTGGGAATACGCTATATTTTTAATTAATTGATAATTTTTACTTCTCATAAAGAGGGTGTCCACCAGGGCATCCTCTTTTTTTGGATATAATCCCTACCTTTGCACTTCAAAATTTTAACTAGAGCATGGCACAAAAACCTTCAATCCCCAAAGGAACCCGCGACTTTTCACCAACTGAAATGGCGAAGAGAAATTATATTTTCGATGCAGTAAAAAGTGTTTTCAAATTGTATGGATTTCAACAGATTGAGACGCCTGCGATGGAGAACCTCTCAACATTAATGGGAAAATACGGTGAAGAAGGGGACAAGCTGCTGTTCAAAATATTAAACTCAGGTGATTACCTGTCGGCGGTGAACCCCGGTGAACTGGCCGATCCGAACAGTTCAAAACTCACGACTAAAATTTCGGAGAAAGGGTTGCGTTACGATCTTACGGTGCCATTTGCAAGGTATGTTGTTCAATATCAGAATGACATTACTTTTCCTTTCCGGCGGTACCAGATTCAGCCCGTTTGGCGCGCCGATCGGCCACAAAAGGGGCGTTACCGCGAATTTTACCAGTGCGATGTCGATATCATTGGTTCTGCTTCGCTGTTGAATGAAGTGGAATTGATTCAGATTGTCGATAATATCTTTCGAAATCTGGGTATCAACGTGGTTTTAAAAATCAATAACCGGAAAAT
>JAAFHB010000370.1 GCA_010906965.1 Mariniphaga sp.
GACCAACGCTTGTGCACCATACACCAGATTCAAGGTCGATCATCTGATTTCCTTCGCTGTCGTAAAGGAAACAATTATCGGAGCTGACAATTGTTTTATGCTTTAATTGATGGCCGGTTGACCAGAAAATGTGTTCCATGTTCTGTTTGTTTTTCATACAACCGCTGTTGTTGGAATTGATTTTCTAACTATTCATCCACTTTTTAAAATCTGCAGAACGGTCGATGCTTACTATAGAATCGTACTCATCATCAGTTTTTGGCTTGAGTCCCAGCTTTATCCTTCCCCGTGAATATGCCACCATATTGGAGATAGATTCCATATTAACAAGGTATTTACGGTTAATGCGGAAAAATACTTCGGGGTTTAGCATGGTTTCCATTTTATCAAGGGTGAAATCAATAGGGTAGGAGTTCCCCTGGTAAGTTTTAAGGTAAATGCCTTTCTCAAGCACATAAAAATAGGCGATTTCGGAAACCTCAATCTTTCGGATCTTCTCGCCAATCTGAATCAGGAAGCGTTTTTTGTACTCGGGTTCACGACCCTGGATATGCGCCACCAATGCATCAAAATCAATACTGAAAGCCGATTTGAAAGATTTGTATTTTTGAAGACTTTCAGCCAAATCGTTCTTTCTGATCGGTTTAAGCAAGTATGATATGCTATTGAGTTGGAAAGCTTTTACCGCATATTGATCGTATGCAGTGGTAAATATAATAGGAGTGGTAACTGTTACCTGCTCAAAAATGCTGAAGCTGATCCCGTCGGAGAGTTGTATGTCAAGAAAAATCAGGTCGGCAGTATGTTGCATAAGCCATCTTACTGATTCCTTTATAGAGCCAAGTTTATCCATAACCCGAATTGACGGGTCAATTTCCTGTAATGTTTGCTCAAGTTTATCTGCTGCAAGACTTTCGTCCTCAATTATCAATACGTTCATTGTTCTCGGTGTTTATAAGTGGAAGTTTTGCTGTATATTGATTATTTACCACTGTAAATGTGGGTTCCAAATTACTTATCAGGGCATATCGTTTCACTAAATTTTTCAGCCCAAGGCCTGTAGAGTTTCCGGATATTTTAGGCTGTATATTATTCCGTACAACCAGAAAATTATTTTCGCTGAGAATCTCAATTTTCAGAGGTTTTGATTCATTTACAATATTGTGTTTAATGGCATTTTCAAGTAACACTTGCAACGAAAGCGGTGGAAGTATCCATGGAAGCAGATATGCAGAAATATTTACTGAAAAAGTTAAAGATTCTCCGTAACGAATTTGTTGCAGAAAGAGATAAGAACGCATAAATTCGAGTTCTTTACTGAGTGTGGTTACCGGTTGCTCAATGGTTTCGAGCACATATCGGTAAATCTGTGAAAACTCATCAATAAATTGCTCTGCTTTTGAAGTATCTTTTTTTATCAGTCCTGATAACACATTCAGGCTATTGAACAAAAAATGCGGGTTTATCTGGCTTTTCAGCACTTCAAATTTTATCTGCGACAACTCCTGCTGTAAAAGATCGGCTTTTTGTTTAGCGCGGTCGCTTTCAATAAAAAATATCCATGCTTCGAAAATGGCCACTACAATAATATTAACAACAGCATAGATTAAAATATTTGTTATAAATACACTTGCAATGTCATCATCGGTATATGCCTGGATCCAATTTGCAAATGCGGTGATTAAAACTGCAATAAGGGCTGCAATAAGAACTGTAAAACCCAATTGAACAGGTATTCTTTTTAGGATGTGCGTGCCCCAGGGGGCAATTCTATTCATGTATTGAATAAGGAACAAATCGGGATATGAAATTAAAAATGCAGCGATAAGACTAAGTAATGTTCCTCTGAGCAGTCGTGAAAAAAGATGTGCATAGCTACTAAGTACATAATATCCACTCATGTGATTAAATAAAATAATTATAACCTGTACACCTATAGCTAAGCCAACAAGCAGTTTTAATAAGTTGGTAAAAGAAAGAAAACTGTGAATTTGTTTGAAAGACATAACCAATAGATTTAACTTATCAAAGATAGTTTCAAATTTCGAAAAAATAATCTTACGAATTCATGTAAATGTCCGTCAAGCCAAAGTTTTGCTTGCTTTTGTATTTCAACTTCCTGCACTGAAATAGAGCCTTCCAAATGGATAAAATCAACTTCACTCCTTACCGCCATAGCAGAAAGCCCGCTGGAACTTTTTTCAATAGGGCAATAAAAACCGAACCTTGATGTAAATTCATCTGCTGGCAAATCATTAAAACTTTTTAAGAATCCCCACTCTTAACGATAAATAGTTGAGATCCATCTGTTTTGAAGCTCCTTCGAATTCGGATTCCCTCGAAAGTGAATTGAATTTGATGCCAGGGGTTAAACTCCAGTTCGAACCTAGATTGAGATCAATTCCTCCTGCAAGCTGGAATCCCAGGCCATGTTTGGTGGCATTAATAATATCACCTTCGGCATTTTCAGTTTCGATATGGTTATATAATCCACCACCTCTGACATAGTAGGATAAGCTTGAATTGCCCACGGGGTGTTTGAATTCAAGCCCAAAAACATAACCAGTTTCCTCGAAACACACATCATCACCTGCAAATGAATTATCGGCACCAAATCGGTTCCAACCCCAACCACCGTAAACACCTAAATGAGGCATAAAGCGGTAATGAAAAATACCTTCAAAACCAAAACCAGGTTTTAGTTTTACATCATTCAGTTTGCTCGTAGCCAATGATGCTCCAGTGCTTAATTCAAAACCAAATCGATTTTCTCGATCCTGCGAAAAACTAGTTAAGGAAAAAAGTGTAATCAGTCCAAATAGCATTAATTCTTTTGTTTTCATTTTTTCTAAATTTAATTTATTAAAAAAATTATAAAACAAAAGTAGCAGGCTAAAAACCTGCTTAAAAACGAAATATGCCAGAGGTGCTAATCTTGATGGTGATTGTGTTTTTTTGACGATTAAAGGTGGTTAGCATAGAGAAGTCGGTTCTTTAAAGGGAAGTATATGTTCATAGCCGAAAATTTTGTATTGCAAAACTATTCGAGTACTATGCCAAAACATGTCATACTGGTAAGATAGCGACCATGCAAATTATTATATTCTCGTTGGCGAAGGTTACGAACACCATCAGCATAAATCATACTTCCCTGGTCTTTTTCACTCCGGCAGATGATTATTCCGTTATCATCGCGTTTGGGCTTATAAGTCCTTGTCCCGGCTGCATCGGTACGAGCAGTTCGTTTTTTGTCCCATTCTATTGTAGTTACGCTACGATTTAAATATTCACGCATGCGTTGCGGGCTTTTCTTGCCGGGAACAAAAACTGGGTAACTCTCGATATAAACATACCACTCTTTTCGGTCTTCAACCTTTCGAAGCCTTACAGTTACTTTTGTGTTGGATAACTCTTTCATGTGGTATCTCTATTATTTACTATTATACAAATTGTCTATTTCTGATTTGGGAGCATAAACGTATTTTCCTATCTGTCGAGTTGGGATAGAGAATTTGCGGACATGCTTATACACCGAACTATCGGATATGCCAAACTTTTGAGCTATCTCGCCGATTGTGTAGCAGTCATGGGGTTCAAGGCTATATAATTTAACTGGTGGTTTTTCTTTTATATTGGGTGTCACTTTGCGAATTGGAAACATTTTCTCTATTGCAGTACGATCAATCCGTACAAGACGAGTTCCTAAATTGAATGCGGGAATTCTTTTTTGACGTATCAGACGATAAAGAGTGCTTTTTGCGATTCCAAAAATAGTTATTGCCTCCGGCACGGTAATATATAAGCGGTCAACGGAAATTTTATCTATAACGATTTTTCGTTGTACTTCTTTTTTTTGATGCGCTTTCTTCATGCGGTATGCAACATCGCTACAATTTTTGGAGCAATAGATTGAGTCTACCGTTTTTGGGGAAAACTGCTTTTTACATACTACACATTGTTTTTGAATCTTATCCATCGC
>JAAFHB010000042.1 GCA_010906965.1 Mariniphaga sp.
TGTTCCTCCGAAACCATATCGCCTACTAATGCTCTGAATGGTTGCATTGTGATATTAAAAGAGGTATCCATGAATAGCAACATAAACGCGCCAAAAAACAGGGGTGGCAGAATGTAGGCGAAGAATTCCGAATTTGGCATAAAAAACATGGCCATCGCCGAAATGATTGCACCCAGAAGAATGTAAGGAATCCGGCGTCCAAGACGTGTCCAGGTGTTGTCGCTGAAAAGTCCGATGATCGGTTGTACAATTAATCCGGCAAGCGGGGCTGCAAGCCAGAAATAGCTCAGGTGTTCAACTTCAGCGCCTAAGGCAGATAGAATTCGGCTTGTATTGCCATTTTGCAACGAATAGCCAATTTGAACACCCATAAAGCCAAAGCTCATGTTCCATATTGACCAAAATGAGAGACTCGGTTTTTTTGCCATAATAGTAAATAGTAGTTTATAAATCAGACTTATATCAGAAAATGGTTAATAATAAATTTCTCTTCAGACTACAAACACAAGCGCAACAAATCATCTAAAATCAAAGTTCAGACGACAACAGTACCAAAATTTAAAGATCATGGAAATGTTGTATGCCTGCTAAAGGATACTATTCGTTTTGGGGAAGGACAATTGATATTCGGGGACAAATATAGATCAGAGAAATTAAAAATACAATAGATAACCGCTTTTAAATCAAAATAATATAAATATTCTTTAAAATGACTTTCCGCAAACGTTTGCGATAGTATTAAGCGTATTAGATTTTTTTTGTTGATTCGCGAATCACCAGGTTAGTGTCGATATAAAATGCCTCACCATGACCGATTCGCTGTGCCTCGATCCGCTTTAAAAGCACAGTTGCTGCTGTTGCGCCCATCTTATAGCCATGCTGATCGACGGAACTTAAGGTTGGCGTTGTGATATCGGAATAACTACCTGCTGAAAAACCCATAATTGCTACCTTTTCGGGAATGGCAATACCCATCTTCTGTAACGTTTTCATCACACCAACCGCTGTAAGATCGTTAACCGTGAATATTCCGTCTGGCGGTACCGGAAGTTGAACTAATTTTCGTGTGGCAACTGCTGCCAGTTCAAAAGAGTCTGCAACGATCACATAATCTTCATTATAAGGAATGTTGTGCTCCTTCAATGCCTCTTTATATCCTTCGAGCCGGTATTTCCCGATGGTAAGTGAGTCTGGCGCAGTGAGGTGTGCAATACGTTTACAGCCCGATTCAATTAAATGGCAAACTGCACTATAGGCTGCTTTTTTATCATCAATAATTACTGTGTCGGAGTCGAATCCGTCGGGAACCCTGTCGAAGAAGACCAACGGTATTCCGCTATCTTCCAGCATTTGCAAATGTGCAAAGTCAGTAGTTTGCTTCGAAATTGAAATAAGAGCACCTTCAACACGGTTAGACAGGAGTGCTTGTGTATTAATTATTTCTCGTTCGTATTTCTCGTTCGACTGGCAGATCATTACATTATAACCGGCCTCGTAAGCAACGTCTTCGATTCCGCTGATTACTGACGAAAAGAAGTAGTGAACCAGTTCCGGAATGATCACCCCAATAGTATTCGTCTTGCTGTTTTTGAGCGACAATGCTACTGCATTCGGTTTGTAGCGAAGCTTTTTTGCCAGTTCATTAACTGCATCTTTGGTGGCCCGGCTGATATCCGGATGATCTTTTAAAGCACGCGAAACGGTAGAGGCTGAAATGCCAAGTGCTTTTGCAATATCCTTTATAGTGACCTGACTGCTCATTATTTTAATTGGCTCATTGTTAAAATCAATCTACTAAATTAAACATTATTTCCCGATTCACAAAAAGCTCATTTTTTCTGATCAATTTGATTTATCCATTTGTAAAGCTGTATCTTTTAACGGTTATTCAGTAGCAGGGTAAACCGCCGGAAACCAATAATTTTGTCGTTTGTAATCCCTGGTTTTTGTTATCTTAGCACCCTTAAAAAATTGAGTTATATACCTTAATAGTGAAAAGTTTATTTATGGGCTTGAAATAATAAATCGCTCATTATTAATTGTATGTGATATTTATTTTTTACTTTTAATTAACTAAATCGCTCAACTTGTGTAAGAATTACTATATTTGGCATTGCAATTTGACCGGATCCTTATGCCGAAAATGGAAACCAAAATAATATGTTACAAGAAAGAACAAGATTTAAAATGTCATTATTAATGTTCCTTAGAAATCGTTTTTGGAGAATTACAAAAGAGAACTGGTCTTTTGTATTTCTTCTTGTTTTTATTATAATAATTTCAGCATGCAGCTCTGACAAAAAGACTTCATCCAAACAGAAAGGGAAGTCGGAATATACTCCTCCGGCAGTAAATGAGGATTATTTTCAGGAGATTGGTCAGGAGATCGGATTAAAATTTGTCCACTCAATAGGCGATGATGAACTTGATAATATTATCGAGTCAGTTGGAGGAGGTGCAGCATTTCTGGATTATGATCAGGATGGCTATATGGATATTTACGTGTGCAGTGGTAAATGGATAGAAGGTTTCAGTAAAGGTAAGAAACCGGGGTTTAAAACTGAAAACCATCTTTATCATAATCTGAAAAATGGCACTTACGAAGATGTTACCGAAGAAGCCGGTGTTGGCGGAGATTCCTACGGAATGGGTGTCACAGTGGGGGATTTCAATAACGATGGCTATCCCGATTTGTTTGTAAGTAATTATGGTCCAAATGTTCTGTATAAAAATAATGGAGACGGAACTTTTAAGGATGTCACAAAAAAGGCTGGCATCGCCGGTGGAAATGATTGCAGTGTTGGTGCAGTCTGGTTCGATTACGACAATGACGGACTACTTGATTTATATGTGGGTAACTACCTTTTCTTCGATCCTAATTACAAATATTTCTATTCTCCGGATGGTTTTCCGCCTCCGATGGCCTACGACAGTCAGGCCGATGTACTCTACCACAACAAAGGTAATGGAGAATTTGAAGATGTAACCAAAGCCGTGGGAATCACAGACATTGATGGAAGAGCCATGGGTGTTGGTGCTGCTGATTACGATGATGATGGTTTTGTTGATATTTATGTTGCAAACGATCACTCGCTCAATTATTTATGGCATAACGACGGAGGCAGAGGATTCACCGAAAAGGGAACGATGTCAGGAACAGCATTTAGTCAGTCAGGAGAAGGAACCGTAAGCATGTCGGTCGATTATGCCGATTACAATGGCGACGGCCTGCTTGACTTGTTTGTATCGGACGATAAATACTGTTCGTTATACGAAAATTTAGGAAACGGAGTTTTCAGCGATAAATCCTATCCTGCTGGAATAGCCATGCCGGCAGGTCAATTTGTTGGTTGGTCCTCATCATTTATAGATTTTGACAATGATCAGGACGTTGATATTTTCAAGATTAACGGAGCTTTGAAACACTTATACGGGCAGGAAGATCAACTGTTTGAAAATGTTGGTGACGGGAAATTTAAGGATGTGTCGACAGAGCATGGAAAATATTTTAGCAGAGAACTTGTCGGACGGGGAGCCTGCTTTGGTGATTACGATAACGACGGTGATATTGATGCCTTTATCGTGAATTTGAATGATCGGGCGGTATTTCTCCGCAACAACAAGGGCAATCAAAATAACTGGCTGACAATCAATTTGGTTGGAACTACCAGTAACAGGGACGGAATTGGTTCAAGGGTAAAATTGACTTCCGGTGGGAAGGTGCAGACAGCTCAGAAAAAAAGCACAACCGGATACCTCTCACAGAATGATCCGAGAATGCATTTTGGTTTGGCTAAAAATAATTCTGTTGAAAAAATTGAGATAAAATGGCCATCAGGCAAGACACAGGTATTGGAGAATGTCAAGGCGAATCAGATTCTCACAATAAAAGAACCTTAAAAAGGCTTTTCAATGAAGTTTAAAAGAGCGTTAACATTTACTTTATCCCTGTTAGCTATTGTTGGGTTCGGGTTTTTCTTCAATTCCTGTTCAAGTAAATCAATGGATGGAATGGTAGTTTTCACCCGTATTGAAGGAGAAAATTCTCCTGTAAATGGGTTGGCAGGAGGTTGGAATAAAGCCGCAAAGTCACATATTGTGGCAATTGACCCTAATGATGTTGGCCGGCCTGCCAAATTGCTTACCAAGGATTTTTATTCGGCAAGTTCACCGGTCATTTCGTTCGACGGTGTGAGTATGCTTTTCTCCGCAAAAAAAGTTGAAAACGATAGTTGGCAAATATGGGAAATGACTTTAACCAGTTCCAAAATAAGGCAGGTAACTTCTTTTTCAGGTAATTGTATCGATCCGGCCTATTTGCCAAATGGTCGGATTCTGTTTAGTTTGTCATCTTCAAAGGATACCCTAAGATCCGGACTTCCGTTGTTTACCTGCAATCCTGAAGGGGCCGACCTAAAGCAGATTACTTTTAATCACGATACCTATTTTGCCTCATCCGTTTTACGCGATGGACGAGTTTTAACAATTGATCAAACTAATTCGGCAGATCAGAAGGTTAGCCGTTTGATGGTAATGCGTCCTGACGGTACAAAAGCTGAGCTTTTCTATCAGGGTAACCTGGAAAGAATACTGTGCAGTAAACCATTTGAATCATCAAACGGAAATATCATATTTATTGAATCAAACTCCGGAAGTCAAAAAAGTACAAATATTACATCAATCAGTTATAACCGGCCATTACACTCATGGGTAAACCTAACCACCGGATTAAAAGGTGATTTTAAGTCTGTTTTCCCTCTTTCTTCCGGAAAGCTGTTGGTTTCCTATCGGGCGGGTGAATCAGAAAAATATAGGCTTTATGAATATGATCCTGCGGGTAAAGCTCTTGGCAAGCTTGTCTATGAAAATGATGGGTTCGTAATAGCTGATATTGTCGTTGTTGGGAAACAGGAACGACCTAAAAAATTACCCAGCGAAGTTGACCTTGGTGTAAAAACCGGATTGCTTCTTTGTCAGGATATCAATGTATTAGACCCTGAATGGCTCAATAAATCAGCGGATTTGAAAAAAGCAGTTTCCATTGAAGTCATGGGAATGGATTCATCCATGGGAATTGTTCCGGTTGAAAAGGATGGCTCCTTTTATTTAAAATTAATTGCTGATAAGCCATTTCAAATCCGTACACTTGATGAAAATGGTCAGATTCTGAACCAACCATGTAATTGGATGTGGCTTAGGCCAAACGAGCGCAGAGGATGTGTCGGATGCCATGAGGATCACGAACAGGTACCTGAAAACAGGGTGCCGCTTGCCGTTAAAAATGCGCCGGTTAATATTCCGGTTCACATCGTAAAGATTATAGAGAAGAAAGTATCACTCGAATGATTATGAAAAGATTACATAAGAAATATTGGGCAATAGGATTTCTGGGTGTACTTGGATTACTTATTATTTTTCCAGGTCATAAACTGGCCAGGGAACATGTTAATTACCGCACAGGAGTCGAAGATCACCCATTACTTTGTTCGAACTGTCATCTATATATAATAAAGGATGGGTTCATTGCTAAGATGGTCAACGAAAATTATTTATCGCCATTCAACCTGGTGGTTTCGAAAGACGGAAGCCAAGTCTATGTTGTTGCTCAGGAAGGGAATGCTTTACTAACGGTTGATATTGCGCAGCAAAAAGTAGTGAATAAGATTGGTGTTGGCGAGTTTCCGCATAGTGTAATTCTCAGTCAGGACGGGCTAAAAGCTTATGTGAGCAATCAATGGTCCGACAATGTATCGGTTGTAGATTTGAGTACATCCAAAGTGATTGATACGCTCCAAACAGCAAACGGACCTGCAGGGCTTGCTTTAACTGCTGATGGAAGATCTCTTTATGTTGTAAATTCCTACTCATCAAATGTTTCGGTTATAGATCTTCAAACGGGTGAAGAACTAAAAAGATTAAATGTAGGGAACAACCCAACAGGGATTGAACTTTCTCCTGATAAGAAAACAGTAATCGTTACTGGCAGGCGTGCACAAATTGTACCCTATGGCAACCCTGTTTCAACGGAATTGACAATTTTCAATGACAGTTCACAGAGAGTAACCGAATATAAGTCTGTGGTATCGGCTCATATGGCTGAAAATGTCACTTTTACACCATCTGGAGATCTTGCATTGGTGACATTGATGCGACCTAAAAATCTGGTCCCGTCCATTCAGGTCGAACGTGGTTTTATGATGAATCACGGAATCGGGATCATCGAACAGAAACCAAATGGGAGGATTATTCAGTTGTTACTCGATGAGCCCAATGCCTTTTATCCTGACCCATTTGATATTGTAGTTACACCTGACGGAAAAAAAGCATTTGTATCGCATGCCGGAGTTGATTGCATTTCTGTCCTGGATATGGATTCTATACGAGCACTGATCAATAGTTCAACACCTGAAACGCTTGATTCTTATGCAAATAATCTGGGGGTTAGTAGTCGTTTTGTAGTGAAACGCATAAAAACCGGTGCAAATCCGAAAGGGCTTGCACTTTCGCCGGATGGCAAAAGACTATTTGTAGCTGAACAACTTGAAGACCGTATTGCTGTAATTAATACGGAAAGTCTTGAAACCATTTCAACCATTGATTTGGGAGGTCCAAAGAAAATTACAGTCTCGCGAAGGGGACACCGGCTCTTTGCCAATGCCGGGCATACCTTCCAGAATCAATATTCATGTTATACCTGCCATCCTGATTACCATGAAGATGGATTGGTTTATAACATGGCATCAAAGGATATGGGACGAAACCTTACTAACACACAATCATTGCGAGAAGTTGGTAAAACTGCACCATTCAAATGGAACGGTAAAAACCAAACCGTTTTCAAACAGGATGGTATCCGTTTCTCGACCGTGCTGACCAGAACTGAGCAATTTAGCTATTCCGATCTCGATGCTATTACCTCATTTATCATGACGGGCATTTCCTATCCGCCAAATCTTCAGAACCATCCAACCGGTGAACTTACCGAAGCTCAGGTTCGCGGTAAAGAAATATATGAACGTAAGATTGATAAAGCCGGTAAACCCATTCCTGAGTCGAATCGGTGCATTACTTGTCATCCAGCACCCTATTATACCAATCTTAAACTGGCCGATGTGGGAACTCTTGTGGCATCGGATGATTCTATCCAATTTGATACGCCTCATTTGAATAACATTTATGCGTCACCACCTTATCTGCACGATGGAAGAGCGGCAACACTCGAAGAGATCTGGACAAAATATAATCCTACGGATAAACATGGGGTGGCCAATGATTTGACGAAGATCGAACTGAATGAGATGATTGAATACCTTAAAACCTTGAGTAGTCCTGGTTATGATCAAAGTCTGAAGGGAAAATTTCATGCTGAAAATGTTTCTAACTAATTTAATTTGAGAATTATGAAAGTATTAATCAAAAGTGAAGCCGGGGGAAATTCTTTTTTTACTGTTCTGGTTCTATTTATCCTTTCTTTTTGGTTGATTGGAAATGTCAAAATTGTTTCGGCATCAGATTTACCAAAGGGCGAAAAAGCAATCTCCAAAACTTCAACTCCTTCGCTGACTAAAGAGATTGTTACCAGAATCTCGGATGACAACACCACACAACCAATGCCGGTATATGGTCACTGGCGTAGTTTTACGATGAAAGATGGGCTTCCTTCGGATAAAGTTTACACTGTCCGGATTGATGGTAACCGTGTATTGGCTGGTACGCACGATGGACTTGCAGTTTATGAAAACGGCAAATGGCGTACTTACACCACTCAAGATGGTCTTCCACACAATGGAATCGTTTCGATCGATGTTAGCGAACTGACAGGCGATGCATGGATTGGTACTTTGGGAGGATTGAGTCGTTGGTCGGGTGGTAAATTCGAAAACTTCAGCCAATTCAACAGTGGTTTACCCAACGATCTTGTTTACGGCGTTTGCTGCGATGGTAAAGATGTCTGGGTTGCCACGGGTGGAGGGGCTGGCTATTACGATACCAATTCAAAAAAATGGGAGATTTTTACAGAGAAGAACGCTCCGATGCACGAGCCCTGGACTTACGGGATTTCTGCCGGAGATGGCAAAGTCTTTATCGCAGCCTGGGGGGGCGGAGTAATTGAATACACCAAAAGCACAAAAAAATTCAGGGATTATACCGATCCTGACGGAGAAATGGAAATTGATCTGCTTCCTGATGATGGCCTTGTTCACGATATCACAACCGGAACATCATGGGCCAATGGTAAGTTATGGGTATCTACCTATTTCGGATTGAGTGCTTACGACGGAAATCACTGGAAGGGCTATTTCGACCATGATAGCGGCCTGGCCAGCAATTTTATTAACTTTGTACGAGCCAAAGGTCGGATTGCCTATATGTGTACTGACAAAGGCCTCAGTACCAGCGACGGAAAGAACTGGGTCACCTACAAAAAAAATGACAATAATCCTGGTGGGCAGGCTATTATAACTACTAACGGAGTCAAGAAAGAGATCTCATTGTCGCCATCAATTTCTCATAATTTTGTAATTGGCGTTGATGTTAACAATGGAGTTATCTGGGTCGCTACTTCGGGTGGGGTAAGCCGTGGAGAACTACTTAAATAAGGAACCGAACTTCTTAAAATTAATCAAGTACAAAAAATGGAGAATAAGGAACTATTGAACGATCTATCGAGACTTTCGGACGGTGAACGCATTGAAATGAAAAACAATTCTATGAAACGTAACCTATTGATATTGTCCATCATTGGCATAATTCTGATGTGTCCGGTTTCATTCCTCATGGCACAGGACAAAACGGCTAACTATGGAAAAGCCACCAACGAGATTCTTCCCTATGAAAATTTCAAAAAGCCCTATAAAAACCATTTCCTTATTCCGATTGAATTTTATGGTGCCGGGCGTGAAAAAGTGGCCCCGAAAGATCTGAAAGAAGTAAGGATAGGGTTTTTGGGACCTCTTACTACCTCAGTAATGGTGCCACAGGGATTGCAAATGCTTCAGGGCGCCACCATGGCCATGGAAGAAGCCAATAAAAAGGGTGGTTATAAAGGATTGCCCTTTAAGATAATGGCTCATAATGATGCCGGCCTATGGGGTGCTGCAGCCAATGAAGTGGTGAAAATGGACGATGAAAAGGTTTGGGCTTTTCTGGGTTCAATCGATGATGTTGTTTCGCATGTTGCTTTGCGTGCAGCCTTAAAACTTGAGATATATATGGTTTGTACAGGCGATCCTGATCCAACTTTTACCGAAACAAATATTCCATGGCAATGCCGTGTCATCAGCGATGACCGGCAGAGTGGTTATGCGCTTGTCAATTATATCCACAAAAAAATGGGGTACAAACGGGTAGCAATGATCAGGGTGAATGGACGATACGGACGTGTTGGCGTGAAGGAATATGCCGATGCCGCTCAGCGATTGGGCTATCCTTTCGTTATTGAAGAAAGATTTAACGATGGAGAGACCGATTTTAAATCTCAAGTCGAGCGTGTCAAAAAAACAAATCCTGATGCTATACTCCTCTGGGGAAATGCCAAAGAGTCAGGTTTGATTTTGAAACAGATTCGTGCTTCCGGACTTAAACAGCCGGTCTTCGGTTCCGACAGGATGGTGTCTCCTGAATTCCTGAAAATCGCTGGTCCCTTAGCGGAAGGCATTGTGACCACTTGCCAGTACAATCCAAATTCAACTGATGCAAAATACCAGGCATTTAAAGCGAATTATATTAAAAGATTTAAGCAACAACCCGACGTTTTTGCGGTACATGCCTATGATGGAATGAGCATTCTTATTGATGCGATTAAGAAAGTAGGACTTAACCGCGTTCTTATCCGCGATGTGATGGCGGGTCTTAAAGTTTTTCAGAATTATCCCGGAGTTTCAGGCAAGATTGTTTTTGACCATAGTTGGAATGATGTTGGTGATATTTATATGGCTACTGTTCGTAATGGCAAATTTGAATTCACAGTTGCGCCACCAATGGAAGTTGGTTCAAAAAAGTACAATGGACCCAAAGCTCCTGGTTCTTATACCAATTAGAAACAGACATGGAAAATGATAATTGTAATCATCCAAAAAATAGTGGTTTTACAATTCCGACAAAAGTGAGTCGGGCTGCAAAATCCGATTCAACAATAGTGAATATCGGTGGAGTTGAGTTTGGTGGTTCAGCGATTGTCATTATCGCAGGACCATGTGCGGTCGAAAGCCGCGAACAGCTTTTTGAAACTTCGAGATCGGTAAAAGATGGCGGTGCACATGTAATCAGAGGAGGAGCCTTCAAACCACGTTCATCTCCTTATAGTTTTCAGGGAATGGGCGAAGAAGGCTTGAAACTTCTACGGGAAATCAGTAATGAAACCGGTTTGCCATTTGTTACAGAAGTAATGGATACCCGGCAGGTGGAAATGGTGGCTGAATATGCTGATATGATCCAGATCGGTTCACGGAACATGCAGAATTTTCCTTTGCTGAAGGAAGCGGGAATGTGCAGTAAACCTGTTCTCCTGAAACGTGGGATGATGGCAACAATTGAGGAATTTTTACTGGCTGCTGAATATATTCTCTATCATGGAAACGATCAGGTTATTCTTTGTGAAAGAGGTATCCGGACTTTTGAAACTTCGACCAGAAATACACTCGATCTGAGTGCCGTTCCAATGTTAAAAAGCCGGACGCATCTTCCTGTAATTGTTGATCCCAGCCATGGAACAGGTCTTCGCTGGATGGTGCCGTCCATGGCAAAAGCCGCAGTAGCTGTCGGTGCCGACGGACTTATTATTGAAGTCCATAACCATCCTGAAGAAGCGCTGTGCGATGGACAGCAGTCACTTAATATTGATGAGTTTTTCCGATTGATGACGGATCTTAAAAAAATCGCCCAAGCCATCGACAGAAATATTTAAATCATATAACTAACTGATAAAAGGCTTATAGAATCGTTTATGAAGAGTTTGAATATCATTTATCAGACATGCCTTTTATTGCTGTTCACGACGCTTAATATTCCTAAAGTTGATGCTATCCCAAATCTTGATCAAACTGTTCGAACTGTAAAGATTGGATTATTAATCACAGATAATAAGGCAGTTGCTGCTAAGAATGGAGCAGAAATGGCTATTCGGATCGCCAATGAAAAAGGTGGTTGTAATGGTCATCCTTTCGAATTGATTGTACGTTCGATGGAGGGACCTTGGGGCACTGGCGCCAAAGAGGCTGTTAATATGGTATTTAAACATGAAGTGTGGGCGATCATCGGTTCAGCAGATGGGCGAAATGCTCACCTGATAGAACAAGTGACCGCAAAATCGCACACTGTATTTTTATCAGCCTGGTCTGGAGATCCAACACTTTCGCAGGCATTTGTTCCCTGGTATTTTAGCTGTGTTCCAAATTTCAATCAACAAGCTTTGGTTCTTGTTGACGAGATCTATCAAAAGCAAAATTTTTCGCGTGTTGGATTGGTTTATGATAATGAATATGAATCACAATCTGCATTAAAATGTTTCTTAAAAAGGACTAAACTGGCAGGTAAGGCCGATCCGGTGCAATTCAGTTTTAATGAATCAGATACGGATCCCAATAATCTTCTTGATAAAATTGAAATGGCAGATATCCAATGTCTTACTTTATTTTTGAAGCCGGCATCAGCACTGAAAGTAATTCAGCAGATACGACAAAAAAAGAAAGACATTCCGGTTTTTTCTACCTTATCGCTTCTTAATGAAAATGAAGTTCCAATAAATGAGTTACGCAGTATCTCAAATGGAATTCGGATAACTTCAAGTCAATGGCAGAAATCCCAAAGCAATTCATTCAACGATGAGTTTCAAAAAAGATTTGCTTTTCTGCCAGGAACCGTTGCTGCTTATGCTTTTGACGGGATGAATCTGTTGATTGAAGCAGTTCGGAAGGCCGGATCAGACCGTGGAAAGGTTCAGAAAATTATGTCGGAAATTCACCAGGAAGGGGTGACCGGACCAATCCAATTTGATGATAAGGGAAACAGAACCGGTGCTGTTGTTTTGATGGAAATAAAAAATGGGATTGTGGTTATACCTGAAAGATAAGCTTTAGTTTAATTTCTTAATTTTGACTTCATGAAAAATAGCTGGATTTTACTCATAATGGTTGCTTTCTCCTCTGTATTCAACAGTTGTCAGAATACGCCTAAGGACAATCAACAAAAGGCCGTCGATAAGATATCGTCACAAACTTTGGGGCTTGCCTATCTCGAAGAATTTAAGCTTGAGGATGCTGAAAAGGAATTTTTAAAGTTGATAGATTTAGCACCTGATGATAAAATGGGTCACGCCAATCTCGGCCTGACCTATTTGAGAATGGCCAAATATCCGGAGGCGGAGAAGGAACTTTTTAAAGCCATTAAAATTGATCCGAAAGATGCTGATATCAGGTTGTTGCTGGCAACCGTTTACCAAATGGATGATAAACGTGAAAAAGCGATATCAGAACTTGCCGATGCGCTTAAGTTCGCACCCGATCATATCAAAATCCTTTACAATCTTACAGAACTCTATACTGCCGGATCGGATGCTGAATCACAAAAACAACGCCGGAATTACACTTTACAACTGGTTGAAAAAGCCCCGGAGAATCTTGTTTCACGGCTTAATCTGACCGAGATCTTTGTCAAAAGCGGAGATACCGATAAAGCGATCGAACAACTGGAGATTATTCACAAACAGTTTCCGGAATTTCCTAAAGAAGCTGTTAGCTATTTCGATAAGACAATTTCCCTCCTGAAAAAACGTGATCTGCAAAACTCATTTGTTCAGTTCTCTATTTTTCACAATTACATCAAGGTTACTTCCCCTTATCAGGCAGGTATTCTTGATTTTAAGGGGCCAGGTGGTTCATTAATTGGTTTTCCTTTGATTACTTATGACCAACAGACCAATTCACAGAATACTGAAAATAAATCACTGCTTGATGTCATTAAATTCACCGAAGTAGGAGCTTCCGCCGGTTTGAATAGTATACCATCTTTCAAGGAAGGTGAAAACCTTGAATTCAGAAATACCACCCATGTTGAAGTGGCTGATTATGATGGCGATGGCGATGCTGATATCTATGTTGGCACTTATGATCCGGCTGCGTCGGCTTATAAGCATTATCTGCTGAACAACGAAATGGGAAGGTTTAAAGATGTATCGGAAGAAGTTGGACTAAACCATTCCGGTAAGGAGACCTCAGCCATTTTTGTTGACTACAATAACGACGGTTATCTTGACCTCTATATTACCAGGGAAGGTGGAGATATATTGTATAAAAACGCTGATAAAGGCACTTTTAAAGACGTGACTTCCGATTCAAAAATCGGCAGCAAAACGGGTGGGAAAAAGGCTGTTTTCTTTGATTTGGATCACGATGGCGATCTTGATCTGTTTGAAATGACCTCCACTTCAAACCTGGTATTCAGGAATAACGGTGACGGCACGTTTCAGGAACGCGCTTCAGAGATGGGGCTTTCTTCGGCCGGAGCTAATACCACCAATGCAACCTTTGGTGATTTTGATGATGATGGCGACATTGACCTTTTCGTAGCGAACGACAAGGTCAGCAATGCTTTATTCTCGAACCAAAGGCAAGGTATTTATACAGATATTACTGAGAAAAGCGGATTAAAAAGTTCCGGAGGTTCAAGTGCAGTAGCTGTTGGCGACTATAATAACGATGGTTTCCTCGATCTTCTGACAACTTCGATTAAAGAGGATAAGATTGCATTGTTTCTCAATAACGGGCGTGGCGGATTTGAGGCCGTAAAAAATGCAAAAGATATGTTTGCTGGCGCACAGAAGATTAAAGCCAGTGATGCCAAATTCTTTGATTTTGATAACGATGGATTTCTGGATATTATCATCGTGGGCGAACCGCAGGATAAAGGTACGCCTGGAGTTCTCCTATATCATAACGATGGCACCGGAAAATTTATGGATGTTTCCGGACTTTTGCCTGATGAACCTAAATCGGGAAAGCAAATTGCCTTGTTCGATTACAACGATGACGGCGATCTTGATGTGTTGATTGCAGGTATAAATGGCGGAGTATCTCTTTTGCGGAACGATGGTGGGAATATTAACCACTATGTGAATATGAAATTGGTTGGTTTGAGGGCAGGAAGTGCCAAAAATAACCATTTCGGGATTGGGGCGAAAGTTGAGATGCGCTCAGGCGATCTATATCAGTCTTTGGTAGTTACCGATCCCAATATTCATTTTGGATTGGGTAACCGTACGAAAGCCGATGTAATCCGCATTACCTGGACCAACGGCGTGCCTCAGAATATTTTCTTACCGGGAGCCGATCAGGCGATCATTGAAGCACAGACCTTAAAAGGATCTTGTCCATTCCTTTACACCTGGAATGGAAACGAATATGTGTTTGCCAAGGATATTATCTGGAGAAGTGCACTCGGAATGCCACTCGGAATTATGGGAGGTACAACTAAATATGGCTTTCCGCAGGCTTCGGATGATTATATCAGGATTCCTGGTGAAATGATGCATCCAAAAGATGGCAAGTATTCCATACAGGTGACTTCCGAACTTTGGGAGACCATTTATACTGATCAGATACAGTTGGTTGCAGTTGATCATCCCGATTCTGTCGATGTTTTTGTCCCGGAACAATTTTCTCCTCCTCCCTTCCCGGGATGCAAAATATACACGGTCAACCAAAAGCATTTGCCTGTTTCGGCAATCGATACGGAAGGGAATGATGTTCTTGCACTGATCACCAGCAAAGACGATAACTATGTGGCTGGTTTCACTCCTGATAAATACCAGGGAATTACCAAAATGCATGAGTTGATTCTGGATCCGGGCAAAGCAGGTCAGTCTAAAAACCTTTTCCTTTTTCTGAATGGCTGGATATTCCCAACAGATGCCAGTATAAATGTGGCTATTTCGCAATCGGACGCGTTGAAAGTAACATCTCCCGAAGTTCAGGTTATCAATTCAAAAGGTGAATGGGAGACTGTTAGCAATATAGGTTTTCCGATGGGCAAGGACAAAATGGTTATAGCCGATCTTTCAGGAAAATTTCTTTCAGCAGACCACCGCATCAAAATCAGGTCAAACATGGAGGTGTACTGGGACCAGATTTTCTTTGCCGAAACTACGCTTGATGGAACCATGACCAAAACAGTTTTAAATCCGGAAACGGCTGAAATTCATTATCGTGGTTTTTCGAAAAGTTACCGGAAAGGTGGCCGTTACGGACCGCATTGGTTTGACTATTCTTTAGTTGATAAAAGCCGGAAATGGCGCGACCTAACCGGAAATTACACCCGTTACGGCAATGTATTGCCACTCCTGACCGGATCTGACAACAAATACATCATCTCGAATGCCGGTGACGAAACGACCATCAGTTTCGATGTCAAAGCGTTGCCTGAATTGAAAAAAGGTTGGAAAAGAGATTTTATGATTCACTCAGTGGGCTGGGTCAAGGATGGAGATATCAATACTGCTTTGGGTGGTACCGTTTTACCACTTCCGTTCCATGGTATGAAAAGTTATCCGCCTTCAGCCAGTGACACTTATCCGGCTGATCCTGAACTACTGAAATACCAGCAGGAATACAATACAAGAACTGTTACCCAGGATGATTACCGTAATTCAATAAAAAAAGGAAAATGATGAGATTGTTTAAATTTTATTTCATCAATTTGTACGGTATTCAACTCTTTCTGGGTTGCAAACTCAAGTTTCTCATATTATGCTGGTTAGTACCCACGGTTATTCAAATTGAACGTATTTGAAAACCCGAAGTGGGTTCAATTTATTTAAATAGTTGCTAAAATGAATAAGAAATTTAAAAGTGTTTTCAACTGTCTTTTTTTGATTTGCCTCCCGGTTTTGTTACCGGCACAAGCAAAAAAGGTTGTGTTTACCGATGTTACCAGCAAAGCAGGGATTAATTTTAAATATACCATTGGTGATTATTCTTACAAAAATATCATCGAGAGCAGTGGTTCCGGAATAACATTTTTCGACTACAACAACGATGGCTTGATGGATATTTACCTGATGAATGGAACTTACCTTGAAGGGATTTCCGATCCGGCAGGAAAAGTCTTTAAGCATTCACGCAATGAACTTTATAAAAATAATGGGAATGGTACCTTTACCGAGGTTTCTGAGAAAGCCGGGGTTGCAGGAAACCATTGGAGCATGGCGGCCGGTGCCATCGACCTGGATAATGATGGTTTTCAGGATTTGTATGTATTGAATTATGGACCGAATGTATTTTATCACAACAATGGCAATGGTACTTTCAGCGATATTACAGCCAAATTAGGACTGGCTGGTCCTGAAAAACTGAACGGTTTTACAAAATGGAGCATCGGTGTATCTTTCTGGGATTACAATCTGGACGGAAGACTCGATGCCATGGTTGGTAATTTCATGGCTTTCGACCCAAAATATTTCACACCCGGTTCACCCGATATGATGCCAAGTCCGACCGAATATAAAGGCCAGGCATCAATGCTTTACGAACAGCAGGCAAATGGGAAATTTGTGGATGTTACCCAAAAGAATAATCTATATTATCCAGATTCGAAATGCATGGGACTGACCGTCTTAGATACTGACGGTGACGGAGATCTCGATATCTTTCAGGCCAACGATCATCAGATGAATTTTCTTTTCAGAAATGACAAGGGCGTTTTCAAAGAAGTTGGAATTGCCAGCGGAGTTGCAGCCAACAGCAAAGGAAAAGCTACGGGTTCGATGCATCCTTCCATTGGTGATGTTGATGGAGATGGGTTGATCGATATTATGGTCACCGACCTTGACTACGGTGCCTTGTATAAGAATATGGGAAATGGCGTTTATGTTGACATTTCAGGATCAAGCGGTATTGCTGCGGCCATGGAAGGCAAAGGCAGTTGGGGAGCAGCTCTTATCGATTACGATAACGATGGAGATCTGGACATTGTGGCTGCCAACGGTACTGCCGAAGATTTAATTCTTCAGTATCCGATTTTGCTTGAGAACGATGGTAAAGGACATTTTAAGAATGTGGGCAGCGAACATGGTGCCTACTTTGCAACCAAAAAGTCTGGCAGGGGACTGGCAATCGGCGATTTTGATAACGACGGAAACCTCGATATAATCATTTCGCATGTTGATAATAAATGGGTTGCTCCGGCACTTTTGAGAAATGAAGGAGGAACTGGTAATCATTGGCTTGGATTAACACTGAAAGGGAAAAATGGTCCGGCTTCGGCTATTTCTGCAAAAGTAACCGTAATCGCTGGTGGAAAGAAACAAGTGTTGATTAACCAATGGGCAACAAGCTATCTTTCGAACAACGATCCCCGGATGCATGTTGGATTGGGTCAGCAAAAACAGGTCGATCAGTTGGAAATAAATTGGTCTGACGGGAAGAAGGAAGTTTACAAAAACATAGCCTGCGACAAGTATATCACCATTTTGCAGGGCACTGGGTTAGTCAAAAAATAAATAAGATAAAAACATAAAACGGCGGAAATGAACAGCATGTATATTAGCAAAGTAGTGGATCTCACCAATCCAGAAAAGAACGTCATTTATAATATGACGCATAAAGAAGCAGTTGAAGTGGTCCGGTCAGGTGATGTTGAGGCAGTGCGGAAAATCGATGGCCAGTTTTCGCTGGTATCGGTTGCAGGCAAAACCATCAGGATGGCCAGGTCTATCGGCCGTCCGTTGCGTTATTTTATTGCCAAAAGACAAATTGGGCCACAGCTTGTGATCGCTGAACGCATCGATGTAATCTATAATTATCTTAAAGCTGAAGGAATGGACGATCAGTTCCATCCTTCCTACACCCGAATGGTGCCGGCTCACTACATTACTAAAATCGAATTACTGGGCTGTCCCGATCCAAATCCGGTTTACAGTCGCTTTTTCACACCGGAGCGCAATAAATTCGTTCCCGAAAATGCGGATCAAGTTGCAAAGGAGTACATTGGCACCGTTTACAATGAGATTAAAAAATGGCTGAAATACCGGGCAAAAACAGGTCCGATTGGAATTACATTCTCTGCCGGAATCGATAGCGGTTCAGTGTTTCTACTTACTTATCATGCTTTGATTGAGCTCGGTGAAAGTCCTTCGCGCTTAAAAGCCTTTACCCTTTCGATTGATGGGGATGGAGCAGATTTACTTCAGGCAAGGAAATTTTTGGAAGCTGTTAATCTTGAGATATTTCTGGAACCTATCGAAGTCGAATATTCGGCTTTGAACTGGAAAAAGGCAGTAAGTATGACAGAAGATTACAAACCACTTGATATAGAGGCGGCAACGATGAATCTGGCACTGCTTCAGGGAATTAGATCACGTTATCCGGAATGGAAATACCTGATTGATGGCGATGGTGGTGACGAGAACATGAAAGATTATCCCATCGAAGAAAATCCGGAACTCACAATAAGAAGCGTGCTCAATAACCTGATGTTGTATCACGAAGGCTGGGGTGTCGAGTCAATCAAACATTCTTTAACTTATTCAGGAGGATTGAGCCGCGGATACATGCGGACTTTTGCCCCGGCTGATTTGCTTGTTTTTGAAGGATTTAGCCCATATACATTACCAAATGTGATCGAAATTTCGGAAGGAATACCTTTTATCGAAATGACCAACTGGGATCATGAGAAATTGTATGAGATGAAAGGACAATTTGTTTCTCAAGGAGTTAAAGCTGTTACAGGAATAGATATGCCGGTATACCCCAAAAGACGTTTTCAGCATGGTGCTACTTCTGACAAGGATTTCAAAAGGCATTTCCCTGAAAGAGAAATAGCGTACAGGAAGGAGTTCCTCTCGAAATATGAGTCTTAAAAGCGAGGGGATCATCCTGGATAAATGGATATTAGCTAATCGCGGAAAAAAAAATCCTGTTGATCCGCTTATACCATATGGCTGGTTAGTCGAAAAGGAGCACGCTATTTCCGGTGAAATCGAAGATACAGCGATCATTTTCCTGACCAACGTGGAATGTCCATTTCATTGCCTGATGTGCGATTTGTGGAAGAATACGACCGACCGGCCCGTTCCGGTTGGTGCTATTCCGCAACAAATTGAACGGGCATTGGCCAATATGCCTCAGACAAAACATCTGAAACTGTATAATAGTGGAAGTTTTTTTGAAACAAGGGCGATTCCTTACGGTGACTACCAAAGAATCGCAGCCCTTGTGAGCGGTTTCGAAACCATCATTGTTGAAAGTCATCCAAAATTTATTGGCGAAAGTTGTCTGCAATTCAGCAAAATGTTAAAGCCTGAATTGCAGGTAGCTATTGGTCTTGAAACAGTTCACCCTGAAATTCTTCAGAAGCTGAATAAGCAAATGACAGTTGACGATTTCAGCGCTTCGGTAAATTTTCTCAACCGAAATGGAATCAGATCCAGGGCATTTATTCTGCTAAAACCTCCTTACTTATCCGAATCTGAAAGTATTTTCTGGGCAAAAAAGTCGATTGATTTTGCATTTGATACGGGTGTTGAATGTTGCACTGTTATTCCGGTCAGAGCTGGAAATGGTACATTGGAAGTGCTTATTGAGAAAGGAGAATTTAACCTGCCTGAAATTCAATCTCTTGAAACAGTATTGGAATACGGCATCCAATTAAATGCCGGCCGTGTTTTTGCCGATACCTGGGATTTGGAATTATTTTCCAAATGTCCGGAGTGTGCGGATCAAAGAATTGGCCGGATAAATGAAATGAATCTGACACAGATGATAGTTCCAGTTGTTCGATGTAATTGTGAGAACGCTATATCCAATTCAAACCTTACTTCATGATTTTGAATAACTGAAGTTCTGCATCGTTTACGCCTACAATCAGGTATTTTTTACCCGAAACGGTAATCGGCAAAACTTTTCTGGAATCTCCTTTTACCATAAATCCACTTTGAGACGGCATTAGCGAATTAAATACAAGCCCCTTATTTCCCAGCAGGCACCAGCCAAAACTGGCATCCTGACGGCCTAATGAGGGTCTGACCGGGTAATTATTTCCAACCAGTAAAAGGTCTTTATTCCCGTCCAGGTTATAATCTCCGGAGATGATATCACGAACAGGTGAGAATTGGGCTGTCACCGGAAGTTTTTTGGTGCTGAAAGTTCCATCCCCATTATTCACAAAAAGGCAACTCTCAAATAGGACCGCCTTTTTTAAGACCGATTCATCCAACTTCTCTTTTGAAAAGATCTCTGTTACAGACTTACCGCCGAAATCTGAATAATTCGGGTACTTCTTGTCAAGACCAGAGATCTGGCCTTCAAGTTCATCGAGCGAGGCGACCGGATAGCTGACTCCATTCTGATACGTGCAGATCACCTGATCGGGTGAACCATTATTATCAAAATCATTCAGGTACATTTCGACAGGCTCTTTTACCGATGCTTTTAACAGTGAATTTAATCCCAGGTTGCCTACGATTAAATCCATATCTCCGTCACCATCAATATCAACAGCTTTGATACAATTCCACCAACCCGATGTTTCACCAAGACCTGCAACATTTGTCGCGTCGGTGAAAATACCTTTATCATTTCGGAAAATGCTGATATTCATCCATTCGCCTACAACAACCAGGTCCTGATCACCATCTTTATCATAGTCAATCCAACTGGCATCGGTTACCATCCCAATCGTTTTCAGTCCCTTTGCATTAGTATTGGTGACATTTTTAAAATGGTCTTTCCCGTCATTCTCAAGAAGAACCTGTTCCGGCGACCATCCATAAGCACCTGGAACGGACCTTGATCCGACAAACAAATCGATATCACCATCACCATCAAAGTCGCAGGGACGAACACAGGAACCATTGTTTGCCATGAATGGCAATGACCCGGATTCAGCCTCCTTAAAATATCCCTTGCCATTATTAATCAATAGTTTGTTCGCCAGTAATGGATCTCCAACCGCAAATTCGTTGCCTCCATGTACCACGAACAAATCTAAATCGCCGTCGCCGTCGGCATCAAAAAATGCAGCATCAACTATATCGGTAAAAGTTGTTTCGGGAAGAAATGATTTATCCAGCGGCTTGAAACTCCCGCTTTTCTGCTGAATAAAAATCTGTGCCGATTGTCCTGCCGCTCCACCAACAAACACATCTTCCAATCCATCACCATTGACATCTCCTGTGGCCAATGCAGGGCCTTCATTTGAAAGGCTGTGAGGAATAAGTCGCTCACGTTGGAAATCCAAATAGGTGTCTTCGTTATGCTTATAATTCAACCCTTCAAAACTGGCAGATTCAAATAGCTTATTCTTATCAATTTCATTTTCAATGGTGCGAATACCCTTTACAGCATCTTTGATATCCAGATTTAATAACTTATCGCATTGAATGTTCCTGATAATTTGGGTTGAAAAATCCGGCCATCTAACTATCAATGAATCGACAACTTTCGACGATCCTAATCCAAAATGCAAAACATCGGAAGTCGATGACAGGAATCCTCTTACAGGAAATTGTTCAGCAACCTGTTGTTGACCACCGCCGCTAAATATCGTCACCCGGGCACCGATGCCTCTTGAATTCATTTTATTTCCTTTGAACGAGACAGATAAGGAGTGAATATTTGGATTGACTTCGGAGTTATTCCTGTAAATAAAAGCCTTTTCATTGATGTTGTTTACGATAAGGTCTAAATCACCGTCATTATCAAGATCAGCATAAGTTGAACCATTGGAAAATGATTTTTTATTTAGTCCCCATTCACCGGCCTTATTTGTAAAGGTAAGATCATGATTGTTTTTATAGATATAACTTGTATTCGGATGAAGTGGCATCTTCTCATACAATTCTTTATCAGAGACTTTGCTATTGTCTTTTGATGGATTATACCTGTTGCCTCCTGTCAGAAACTTCACATAATCAAGATCATTTGCCCTTCGGAAAATGCCATTGGTTATAAAGAGATCTTTCCACCCGTCGTTGTCAACATCGCATAAAAGAGGAGACCAGCTCCAGTCTGTGGCGCAAACACCAGCAAGTCTGCCAATTTCGCTGAACTTTCCACCTCCCAGATTCAGTTGCAATGTATTCCTGACAAACTGGTAATTATAGCCGTACTTTAATTTAAGGTTGAACAGCCCCATGTCATCTTCACCGCCCGATTGTTTCCTGATTTTCTCATCTTCGGGAAGCATATCCAGCACAATCACATCAAGAAGACCATCATTGTTGATATCGCCGACATCATTTCCCATGGATGACCTGCTGGTATGTTCCATGCTTTCAGCTAATTTCTCGCTGAAAGTGCCATTGCCATTGTTGATGTACAGGTAATCGTTTTCATGAAAATCGTTGGAGATGTATAAATCGGGATAACCATCATTGTTGATATCACTCACATTTACTCCCAGACCATAGCCAATCTGACTGCTGTAAATTCCTGCCTGGCTGGTAACGTCGGTAAAGACCCGGTGTCCGTTAATTTCATCATTTCTGAAAAGCCTGCCACCGGCAAGTGAATCATGATCAAGCCTTAACGATACATCGCCGTAGCTTCGTGCTGAATGAACGGAGTGGTTAAGAAGGTACATGTCTAAATCGCCGTCACCATCGTAATCGAAAAATGCTGCCTGCGTGGAAAAACCCTGAAAATCGAGGCCGTATTCTTTGGCCTCCTCTTTGAAAGTATTATTTCCTTGATTGATAAATAGTTGATTTTTCCCTGAAAGGCTTTTGTACTTTCCTACCTCACAAACATAAATGTCCAGCAACCCGTCGCCATTGACATCAGCCATCGTGACCCCTGTTTTCCAACTTCCTGTCCCTGCAACTCCTGCGGCTTCTGTAATATCTTCAAACTTCAGGTTACCCTTGTTGAGGTATAATTTATTTGTACCCTGGTTGGAGGTGAAGAATACGTCAATCAGTCCGTCATTATTAATATCACCGGCTGCTATGCCGGCTCCGTTGTTGAAATAGAGGTATTCGATCATATTCATTTCCTCCGTTTCTTTTAACTGGTTGACGAATTCGATACCAGTAGCAGAAGATGGAAGAAGCGAAAATAATTGATCCTTGTTTCCTTCCTGATTACAGGAAAATGCAAAAAGCAATATAATCAGAACGCTGAACGATTTTAACATTTTGAGTGTTAACGGCAATTAATCTTAAAAACCTGTGGCTTATCGTTATTTCGTGCTACTACGAGGATATTTCCCGTTAAGGTTTTGATTTCCATCATATCCCTTATTTCTCCTTCGAGCCTTAACCCTGTTGTTTTAGGAGCCATGTATTTGAAATTTCCTTTACCATCACCCATTAAAAAAGTTCCATAGCTTGCATCATAGATGCCAACTTCAGGTTTCGCATTGAACAGATTGCCACCGAGCAAAATGTCCGGATTTCCATCTCCATTAAAATCTGCTATTTTGGCGGCGAAAACAGGGGAAAACTGAGACTCTGAAGGCAAAGCTTTTATTGAAAAGTGACCTGTTCCATCATTGATAAAGAGTGCTGTTTCCAGATAAGTAGCATCCAAAAGAATTGAATTTTTGAGCTGTTCGGCAGAAAACAGATCGGTGATTTTTTGATCTTTATACATGTCATATTTGGGATACTTTTTAGCCATGTCGGGTAACTGTTGGGTCAGATCATGTTTTAATGCCAACGGATACGACACATTGCCATCGTAAGTGCATATTATTTGCTCAACGGTTCCATTTAAATCAAAATCACTCACATACATGCTGACTGGTTTTGTAGCTGATGCTTTAAATCTTGAGTTTAATCCATGATTTCCAGCAACGATGTCCAAATCACCATCATTATCGACATCAGCTACCGTAAGACAGTTCCACCATCCGGTTGTATTTGTTGCTCCAAAAGTGTTTTTTTGCTCTTTAAATTTCCCGTTTTCATTCATAAAAACCTTTACTGGCATCCAGTCGCCAACCAGAACCAGATCTTTATCTCCATCTTTATCGATGTCAGCCCATTGCATATCGCGGATCATTCCAATATTTTTTAGCTCAGGAGCAACCTGATTCGTAACATCCGTAAAATGTCCTTTGCCATCGTTTTTAAGGATGTAGCCACAGACCGGAACACCGTATTGGAAAGGCTTAAGTCTGATTCCAACAAACAGTTCCATCACACCATCCTTGTCAAAGTCTGCCGCTCTGACGCATGAAGTGCTTTCATATTTTCCGGCAGGTAAAATCTGATCGGATTTCGTGAAATGACCTTTCCCGTCATTAAAATAAAGACGGTCGCTTAGTGCTGAAGAGCTCTCAGAAAGCTCATTACCACCACAGGCGACATACAAATCAAGATCACCATCGCCATCGGCATCAAACATAGCGCAGTCAACTTCCTCGGAGATACGGTCTTCTTCAAACACCTTTTTTTCAACAGATTCAAATGTGCCATCCTTTTTTTGAATCATCAAAGCTCCAGGCTGATCCTTCGCACCGCAAATATAAATATCGTCGAGTCCGTCTCCGTTTACATCGCCTTTGCACATACGCGGTCCCTCGGTTGACAGCATGTGATAGATCAATTTCTCACGCTCAAAATCATTGAATTCATTCTCAGTGTGTTTGAAGTTAACTCTATTCTCGCTGCTAATTTCATTAAAAAAGTTTTTCGGAGGATTTGATGGCTCTTCAGTTTTTAATGGCACCACAACTGCATCCTTCTGATACAAGGTTAATATCTGATTCGTTGGCACTTTGGTCATCACCGTTATTTTGTCATCAGGCCAGTTAATGATAAGTGAATCAACCATCGTCAGGTTACCCAGTCCAAAATTGGGACGTGGATCAACCGTAGATAAGTATCCCCGCATTGGCATTTGTTCAAGGTAAAACTGTTTTCCCTTATCCCTGACAGTAATTTTTGCACCAATTGCCTCCGTATTTTTGCCTTCGCCTTTCAATATCACTTTGAGGTAGTGATTGTCGGGCAAAAGTTTGTTTGTTTCATTCTGGTAGATATGCATGGGCATATTTACGTTGTTAACCACAAGGTCGAGATCACCGTCATTGTCGAGATCGCCATAGGCCGATCCGTTAGAATGACCTGGTGTTGCCATTCCCCACTTTTCAGACACATTCTGAAACCGGTAATCCCCCATGTTCTTAAAGGAATAACTTGGAATTTTGACCGAAGGAATGGCATCAATAAGCTTCCGAAAGTCAACATTATTTCCTTTCATGATGGACATTACCATATCCCGGTTGGAAAAAAACTGGATATAGTCTTGATCTGTAAGGTCTTTATAAATTCCGTTGGCGACAAAAATATCTTTGAGACCGTCGTTGTCCATGTCCATGATCAAAGAACCCCACGACCAATCGGTTGCATATACACCAGCCATACGTCCTATTTCGCTGAATGTACCATCGGTGTTGTTTAACTGAAGCATATTACGCGTGAACTGATGATGGTAACCGTTTTTGACATTCGAAATATAGTTCTCCCAACTTTCGAAAGTTGTTTTTGTCTTTAACCTGTCGTTGTGCTCAGGGATCATATCCGTTGCGAAGATTTCAGGGTAATGATCATTGTTGATGTCTGCCATATCGGCACCCATGGAGGCACCGGAGGTGGATCTCATCATTTGCGGAAGGGTTTCTCTGAAGGTTCCGTCATGGTTGTTGAGATAAATGTAATCTCTTTCGAAAAAATCGTTGGAAACATAGATATCCAGCCAGCCGTCCTGGTTGATGTCTCCCACGGTTACGCCCAATCCAAAAGCTATGTTGCTGCCATAAATCCCGGCTTTTTCGCTTACATCCGTAAATTTGCCCCCGTCATTTCTGAAAAGTTTGTGCCCGCCAAGCGAGTCTCTGACCATCCGCTGATTTTCCTTTAGATTAAAGCTGCCGATTGCTTTTGGATAATTTTTCAGCAGGTACATATCGAGGTCACCATCTTTGTCATAATCAAAAAATACGCCTTGAGTCGAGTTTCCTTGTTCATCGATACCATATTCTTTAGCCTTTTCGGTAAATGTGAGGTCGCCATTGTTGATATACAATTCATTCCGGCTTTGAGTACCACCTGCATTTCCCGATTTGCACATGTAAATATCCAAAAGTCCATCACCGTTGACATCAGCTAAACTCACTCCAGTTGACCAGCCTTTCCCTTCAATTCCGGCTTTCTTTGATATATCCTCGAAAACAAAATTTCCTTTGTTGAGATATAAAACATTGGTTTCCATATTGGAAACCATGAAGATATCAACTAATCCATCGTTATTGATATCACCGAGCGCAACGCCACCACCATTGTAAAAATTGCGGAAAGTATAAATGTTGAATTTATTTTTCAGTTGCGTTTCGAAGTCGAGGTGATTCACAAAGTCCGCTTTCGTATCGCTGGCAGGTAACAATTTGAACAACTTTTTACCATCTTGCCCAGGCAGGCCGACATTGCATGCGTATGCGATCAAAGGCAGAAGGATCAATAAACCTCTGCTCAAGGTATTTACAGGTTTTCGGAAAAATGTCATGTTATTTTTTTTGCGGGCTTTTTAATGCACTTTCAGGAATGTTCCTCCCATTTGGATTTACATCTACTAAATCCCTGTTGACTGTCATATCAGTAATAACTGCCCAAACATACGTTTGATCTTCTTTGAAGATCGAAATACGCCTGTTTCCATCCAGTTTTACAAAAGCTGATCCTCTTGTTGGATGCTTTACTTCCATGAATCCTTTGCCATATTGCTTTTCGTACCATTTGACGATCTGCAACTGAAGGCTATCTGCTCCAAGCTTTTTGTTCCATGGAGCCCATCCATCGTAAAAAAACCGCACCGGCATTTCAAATATTTTTGTTTGTGCAAATACCGGATAGAAATCCATCGTTGCGCCATACTTTAATTCATCCTTCAGCTTATATTCCACTGTCGTATTCCGGTTACCTTGTTTGAGGATGCCTTTTTGATTCAGCTTCCAGCATTGTGTATAGAATTCCTTTTGACTCATCCCCAGGTAAATGCCCATAAAAAGTGAATCATTTCGAATACCGCTGGCCAGTTCCTGCTTTAGTTTTCGGTCGTATTTGGTCTTTGTTGAACATCCAAACAGAAACAAAGCAGCTAATAATATGATTGGAATAAGTCTAAAATATTTTGTATTCATAATCAGCGGTCAGTATTTAAAGAATTGAATAGTAATCAAAAATTAAAAGAGCAGGCAAATTTAAGAATTGCCCGCTCTTTTTAACGTTTTTAGAGAAGAATATTGTTAGTAACCCGGATTCTGTTTAAGATTTGGGTTTGCTGCCAATTTATCCTTATGAACAGGGAATAATGTGAGGTAAGCATCTGTCTTCCAGATGTCGCCAACATTTTTAGCAGGAAGCATCCATTTTGTAACATCGGTAAAGACTCCCCAACGTATCATCGCCTGACGTTTGTTCTTTTCGAAAGCCATTTCACGACCCATTTCATTGAACAATTCACCACCAGGAACTACAGCGCCTGATAAATCAAAACTAAGTTTACCATCTAAGGTTGTTAGATTGGCAACACCCGCACGTGCCCTGATCTGGTTAACCAGCGCCAATGCTGCCGCATCTGTTGCACTGCCTGATTTACGCCACAGCGCTTCAGCTTTCATTAACAGCACGTCCCCTAAACGGAAAACAGCATAGTCGTTGCTTAGGTTATCGGTGCCACCGACAGCAATTTCCCATTTACCAATTCTGACTCCTGCCTGGCGCCATGCCTGAGGACCCAATTCATTGATTTGTGGTTTTCCTGTTCCAATACTTCCGAAATTGAGTTGCTTACCATCAGGGTCAGTCAAATCAGCACCGTCGTCACTTAAAATAGCGCCATTGCTTGAATATTGATAGCCAGCAATGAATGTACCTCTTTTGAGGGCTGGACTCGTGAGTGTTCCGGGTTCACCTTTACGTACATCTTTGTCTTCGAATGAATTGTAAAATTCTTCGAGAGAGCAAAAACCATTCCATGGCTGTGCCGTAAGGTTGTATGTTTGCTGACTAAGGTAACTCAACGACTGCATGTGCAAATTGAAACCCTGGAAGAAAACTTTATCGTAAGGTATCGCAAAGATGAATTCTTTTGAACCTGAATTATCGGTATTGAAGTTCTTGAAGAAATTACTTTCAAGATTGTATTTACCTGAGTTGATAATTGCGTCGCAGGCAGCGATTGCCTTATCGTACTGAGCAGTTCCACTATATATCTTGGCATTCAGATAAAGTTTTGCAAGCAAAGCCTGGCCGGCATAATAATTCATACGGCCATAGGTTGTTCCGTCCACTGCTTTTGAAAGTTTTGGAACAGCAGCTTCCAAATCCGTAATCAGCCAATTGTAAACTTCCAGTCTCGTCTTGGTTGCCGGAGTAGCCTCAGCATTGGCAAAATCAGTAACCAATGGAACATTTCCGTATACGTCAATTAACTGCCAGTAGAAAAATCCTCTTACAGCCTGAAGTTCAGCCACATAAGCATCTGCAACTTCCTGTTTTACCTGTCCGCTGGTAACTAGGCTCTGAAACTGAAAAATCAAACGGTTAGCTGTATTTACACCACCAAAACCGAAGTTCCAGGCACCACTCATTACGCCATCTTCCTTGGTCCAAGCATGTAGGTGAAGCCTTCTCCATTGACCACCATCGTCCCAGTCCTGACCCCTTGTAGGAGCGGCCATTTCATCGGTCGTAAATTCCTGTAAGTTCTGAAGATCACCAGCACCCCAGCCACCGAATTGAGTATAGGCCGATCCGAGCGCTGAGATAAACTCTTCTTCAGTTTTGAAGAAGTTATCAGGAGTTACCTCACTAAACAGTTCTTCATCAAGTTTGGTACACGACTGACTTAGAGCAGCCACAAGAACACCAAACAGTATGGTTCTTATTGAAAATAATGTTTTTTTCATATTATAACTTTCTTTTGTTTTTAATCAATTTTAAATTTCTGGTTAAAAAACAATGTTTACACCAACAGTTACTGATCTGGTTCTGAAGTAAGTACCCCTTCTTTCAATACCTGGTACCAATGGATTGTTGTTATCTTCAATATCACCGTATCTTGGGTTTGGATCTACACCTTTGTATTTGGTGATATAAAATAAGTTGTTTCCAGCAGCATACACCCTGATTTTATTGACAATAGCACCTTTGGTTAATTTAATATTATAACCTATGCTGGCGTTATCCAAAGAAACGAAGGATGCTTTCTCAACATAGAGGCTTGAAAAGACACCTGATGAGTTATTCATAAGTAGACCTGCTGCGTTTCTCCTGTCTTTTGCAGTTTTTGGGAGATTATAGGAACCCATCATATTTGGTACTTCATATAATGAACGGAAAGAGTTGACCAGATCGTGACCGAAGACTCCATTGAAGAATAGATTGGCATCCCAGTTCTTAAAGGTAAAATCATTTCCCCAT
>JAAFHB010000371.1 GCA_010906965.1 Mariniphaga sp.
TGTGCGATGTGGATTGGAAATACGCTGAAAACTACTTTAAAGAGTTTCCGAATGCGAAACGTTATTGGGACTGGCGCAAAATGTTTGACGAATTAGGCAGTACGATTGATGGTGTGATGGTTGCAACTCCTGACCATACTCATGCAATAGTAGCCGCAACGGCACTTACGCTTGGCAAACACGTCTATTGTCAGAAACCTTTAACCCATTCGGTTTACGAATCACGACTATTGACTAAACTGGCGGCCAAACACAAAGTTGCAACCCAAATGGGGAACCAGGGTAATTCTGGTGATGGAGTCCGACAGCTTTGCGAATGGATTTGGAATGGCGAAATAGGCGAGATAAAAGAGGTGCATGCCTGGACAGACCGTCCCATCTGGCCACAGGGTTTGCAACGTCCCACACAGGTAATGAAGACCCCGAAGACGTTAAACTGGGATCTGTTTATAGGAACAGCTCCCACGCGTCCATTCAATGAAATTTATACCCCATGGAACTGGCGTGGCTGGTGGGATTTTGGAACCGGTGCTTTTGGCGATATGGCCTGCCATGTGTTAGATCCTGTTTATCAGTCGCTAAAATTAGGAAGTCCTGAGAAAGTTAGGGGATGTTCAACCTCTATTAATACCGAATCGGCACCACAGGCTGAAACTGTAGAATTTACTTTTCCGGCACGCGAGAACCTGCCCAAAGTGGGAATGCCACCCGTGAAAGTTTATTGGTACGATGGTGGGTTGTACCCAAATGTCTCTGAGTTACTTCCCGAAGGAGAAAACCTTATGGCAGATGGACTTGGAGGTTGCATTTTTGTTGGTTCGAAGGATACCTTGATTTGTGGTTGTGGCGGCTTCAACAGTCGTCTGGTCTCGGGTCGTGTGCCGAAAGTTACACCTTATCTGCGTCGTATTCCCGGTGCAATCGGTTATGTCGACGGATTTCACGAACAGGACTGGATTCGCGCCTGCAAGGAATCACCAGAAAGCAGGGTGGAAGGAACTTCTAATTTTGCCTATTCCGGACCATTTAACGAGATGGTGCTTCTGGGCGTTCTGGCTATCAGACTGCAAGGTTTGAATAAATCGTTGAAATGGGATGCCGAAAAAATGCAGATCACAAATATCACTACCGCAGAAGAACTGAAAATAATCACTTCCAATGAGTTTAAGGTGATCGATGGTCATCCCCATTTTAATACTCAATATGCCAAATTTAATGCACTTGAAACTGCGAAGGAATACATCCGGCATACTTATCGCGAAGGGTGGAAATTACCCGCAATGCCTTAACTGAATCGAAACTAAATACTAAAATTCACTAAAAAATGAATTCAAGAGAAAACTTAAAAAAGACGTTGAACCATCAGCAGCCTGAACGTTTGGTGCTTGATTTTGGCGGGACCGGAGTTACCGGAATCCACTGTCTGGCAGTGAAAAACCTCAGAGATTATTATGGACTTGAGCCGCGTCCGGTGAAAGTGGTTGAACCGTTCCAGATGTTAGGCGAAGTTGATGAGGAGTTGCGTGAAGCGATGGGTATTGATGTCATCGGTGCTTACGGCAAAGGAAACCTGATCGGATTTGCAAATAATGAATGCGGGTGGAAACCATTTACTTCCAATTGGGGACAGAAATTGATGGTTCCGGAAGATTTTAATTATACAATGGCTGATGATGGAGGTTTACTGATCTATCCGCAAGGAGATATGACCGTTCCACCAAGTGCCCGAATGCCGAAAACAGGATATTTTTTCGATGCAATCATCCGTCAGGAACCAATTGATGAAGAGAAGTTGGATACCAAAGATAATTTGGAGGAGTTTGGAGAAATTGATAACGAAACCCTTGATTACTGGGAAAGAACAATTAATCAGTTATCTGCATCCGGGAAAGGGATTATTGCAAGCCTGGGAGGTACTGCTTTAGGCGATATTGCGCTTGTTCCGGGTATGAATCTGAAACATCCAAAAGGAATACGCGATGTGGCTGAATGGTACATGAGTACGGTGATGCGTCCCGATTATATCCATTCCATTTTTGAGAAACAGACTGAAATTGCCATTGAAAACTTAAAAAAAATTTACCAAAGAATCGGAAATAAGATTGATGCTGCCTTTATTTGTGGTACCGATTTTGGGACGCAGGATTCGACATTTTGTTCTCCTGATCAGTACATTGAATTGTATATGCCATATTATAAGCAGGTTAATGATTGGATACATAAAAATACCGAATGGAAAAGCTTCAAGCACTCCTGTGGTGCCGTTGAGTCTTTTATGCCGCTGTTTATCGAATCAGGAATTGATATTATTAATCCTGTGCAGATCAATGCCAAAGGAATGGATCCACGCCATTTGAAAAATACTTATGGCAAAGATTTGGTATTCTGGGGTGGGGGAGTCGACACGCAAAAAATGCTTTCATTTGGGACACCGGGTGAGGTTAAAAAGCAGGTGCTTGAAAATTGTGAAATTTTTGCAAAAGATGGTGGATTTGTTTTTAATACAGTTCACAACATTCAGGCTAATGTTCCGATCGAAAATTTGGCCGCAATGATGGATGGGATCAAAACATTTAATGGTAGTTATTAATATTTATAAAATGAAAGCATTAAAATTCAGGATGTTGGTATTGTTGATATTAATATCTTCAGTAGCTTTTGCAATAGAATACCATGTATCGGTAAGTGGAAATGATAAAAATGATGGTTCAGCATTGACACCATTCAAAACAATCAATTTTGCTGCTCAGCTTGCAGTGCCTGGTGACGTAATTACTGTTCATACAGGAACCTATCGCGAAAGGATCGACCCGGCGCGTGGAGGAGAAAACGATTCGAAAAGAATAGTTTATCGTGCAGCTGAAGGCGAAAAAGTGGTCATGACAGGTTCCGAGCCTGTCAAAGGATGGAAAAAGGTCAGTGGCGATATATGGAAAGCGACGCTTCCCAATTCATTTTTCGGCGATTTCAATCCTTACAGCGATCTGATCCGCGGTGACTGGTTCGATGCAAAAGGTCGTCAACACCACACTGGCTGTGTTTATTTGAACGGTAACTGGATGATCGAAGCGATAAATTTTGATGAGTTAAAGAAACCTTTCGACAAGACACCATTATGGTTCGGACAAGTAGAAAAGGATACTACTACAATATGGGCGCAATTCATGAGCGTTAACCCGAACATGGAGCAGGTGGAGATCAACGCAAGGAAGGTGGTATTTTATCCCAGCAAGAATTATATCAACTACATTACTGTGAGCGGATTTACACTTGAAAATGCAGCCACAAACTGGGCGCCACCATCGGCTGAACAGACCGGAATTGTCGGTACCAACTGGAGCAAGGGCTGGATCATCGAAAACAACACCGTGCGCAACTCGAAGTGCTCCGGCATCTCGTTAGGCAAGTATGGCGACGAATTCGACAATACCAACGATGCCGGTGCAGCTGATCCCTACACCGCCTGCGTTCGCCGTGCGTTGAAAAACGGTTGGAACAAGGAAACTGTCGGCAGTCATCTCGTTCGCAACAATCACATTTACAATTGTGAGCAGACAGGCATTGTTGGCAGCATGGGTTGTTCGTTTAGCACCGTAACCGGAAATGATATTCACGACATTTATATACGACGGTTATTTACAGGGGCTGAAATGGGTGGCATCAAATTACATGGCGCGATTGACGTCAGGATAAGTGGCAACCATATCTACCGGGTCGGAGGCGTTGCGGGCATCTGGCTCGACTGGATGGCTCAGGGGGCACAGGTGACTGGAAACTTGCTGCACGATAACCAAATAGATATTTTCTGCGAAATGCAGCACGGACCCCTCCTGATCGCTAACAATATCCTATTATCAAAAGAAAAATCATTTCTAATCAACTCAAAAGGTCTTGCCATTGTTCACAACCTGATTCTGGGGCATATCGAAATTATTAATCTTGACGAACGAAA
>JAAFHB010000372.1 GCA_010906965.1 Mariniphaga sp.
CAATCCGAACTCCGATAAATACAGCTGCGTGGGAAACTAAAGAAGCATTCGATAACCTGATGAAACTGATACCCTACAAACGAATCGGCGAAGTGGAAGATATTGGAAAAGCTGCCGTTTGGCTGGCTTCCGACCAGTCCGATTACATTAACGGGACCAGTTTGGTGATCGATGGTGGAATGACTTTGTACCCGGGATTTGCAACAGGCGGATGATTCGAAAACTTAATTAAAGCATATATTTCAATGAAAACACCTTTATCAATAGAACCTAAAACAATTGTGGATTGCATCAGCCATGAATGGTTGGAAACCAATGGACTGGGGGGATGGGCAAGTTCTACCATCTGCGGATTAAATACACGCCGATATCATGGGCTTTTGGTGGCAGCCAAAAATCCGCCATCAGGTAGATTTTCGCTACTTTCAAAACTGGACGAAACGGTAATTGTTGGCGATTCTGAATATGAACTGGGAAGCAATCAATATCCCGGCGCTGTCCATCCTGAAGGGTACCAATTTCTTACACGGTTTGAGCACGATTTGTTCCCAACATTTTATTATCAGGTTGGCGACATTTCCATCAAAAAGACCATTGCGGCTATCCACGACGAAAATACTACTGTAATCATTTATGATATGCTTCGTTCTCCGAAAGGGGCAATGATCGAATTTCACCCGTTTATTTCAGGACGCGATTATCACTCGCTAAATCGTAGAAATGGGAAAGACCTATGCACTGATTATGCTTTTTTTAGGGGTGTTTTCAATTCAGAGCCATGCTCTAATGATGCTAATTTTTTCATCTCTATACCCGATTCTGAATATCAGAATCAACCGGAATGGTATTATAATTTTGAATATGCCCTCGAAAAATACCGAGGCCAGGAATATCTGGAAGATTTATTCAGACCTTGTATTTTAAGCCGGAAAGTTACCGAAGGCGAAAGCTTTGGGATTATTATTTCTACTGAAGACCCTAAGGGCAGAAATGCGTTGAAAATTTTTAACGCTGAAAAAAGAAGACGGATAAAACTTACCGAAAGTGTTTCTTCGGAAAATGGTCTTCTAAAAACGCTTACTCTGGCAGCCGACCAGTTCATCGTGAGCAAAGGTAAAAACCTGAAAACCATTATTGCAGGTTACCATTGGTTTACTGATTGGGGGCGCGATACCATGATTGCACTACCGGGACTTACCCTGGCCACCGGCAGGTTCGCCGATGCCAAAAAGATTTTGCGAGCTTTTGCAGAAAACATTGATGAAGGAATGATTCCTAACCGGTTTCCTGACCATGGCGAATTTCCGGAATATAACACCATTGATGCTTCCCTTTGGTTTTTCGTTGCCGGGAAAAAATATTTCGATTACACGAAAGACATTGACTTTGTTGAAAAAACACTCCTTCCGGCCTATCGTGAAATCATTAAATGGCATTTGAAAGGAACAAAATTTGGTATACGTTCCGATAATGATGGCCTTTTGTCTTCCAATGATCCTAATGTTCAACTTACCTGGATGGATGCAAAAGTGGGCGACTGGGTGGTTACGCCCAGAAATGGCAAAGCCGTTGAAATTAACGCACTATGGTACAATTCGCTGATGATTTTTGCTGATTTATTGACATTTACCAACCAAATGGATGAAGCCGCGAAATTTTATTCAAAAGCCGAAAAGACAAAAAAATCGTTTGAAACGCTATTCTGGAACGAAGATAAAAATTGCCTTTTTGATGTAGTTAATCCTGATTACAAGGATGGTTCCGTAAGGCCAAACCAGCTTTTTGCATTGAGCTTGCCTTATCCGCTTTTCGCTGGTATAAAAGTCGAAAAAATACTGAAAACAGTTAAGGAGCAGTTGCTTACACCTTTCGGGTTAAGGAGTTTATCTCCTTCCGATACAGCTTATAAATCCCATTATGGCGGAAGTCAGCTTGAAAGGGACGGCGCCTACCATCAGGGAACCACGTGGAGCTGGCTATTGGGGCCTTACATTGACGCTCTTGTAAAAGTGGATGCGGAAAATGGAAAAGAAGAAGCCAGGAAAATCATCAATAATTTCTCCGTTCATCTGTCACAGGCAGGCATCGGAACTATTTCTGAAATTTTTGATGGCGACAGCCCATTTAGTGCCAGAGGTTGTATCGCCCAGGCCTGGAGCGTAGCCGAATTGTTGAGAGTAATTAAAGAACATCAATTGTTTGAACCTGGTTTTTAGATGATTATTGCTCTCTTTTTAAATTGCTATATATTCGCTCAAGTACCGAAAAAACCTGATTGTGCTCATTTTCAGTGATATTCTTATAAGCCACATTCAGTGCTTCTTCGGCATCACTAGACACTATATGGTATAAAGCAATCCCGCTTTCAGTGAGATTCACATAATTTGCACGACGGTCGGTATGAGAAACCCTTCTGGTCAACAACCCTGTTTTTTCAAGTTGGTCAATTAATCGTTTTACCATTACTTTATCCAATTCCAAAAAAACAGCGATGTCTTTTTGGGTTTGGTCAGTTTTTTTATGAAGAAGTGAAATAATACTCCACTGCGCTGCCGTCAGCTTAATTCCGTGTTGTGCAAGTTTCTCTTCCAGCCTGTGCCCAATCGCCCTGGAGACTAAACCTGTTATCTTGCCCAACGATTTATCGAAGTCGTACATAACCAATTTTCTTATTTTTTATCGAACCAGTTGAATTCTATACATTCCCGTAAATTTAATTTCGCCCGGTGTAAAATCTGCCAAAAATTCGCAGGTGTAATCTCCAGTTCCTCGCAAATTTCTTTTCCGTCCTTTTCTTCCAGATATTTCAACCTCATGCACATGGCCCAACTTCCGGGCAACTTGCCCATACATTTTTGTAATTCAGTCTGAAATTCAGGATTGTCGAGTAAATGTTCGTCAGCATCGTCCTGCCATTCATTCGGCTTCCGGTTTTCCTGCCAATCTCCATCAACCTCAAAAAAGTTTGTAAAAGATTGGTTATCAAGTGCAGTTGGTTGCTTTACCTTTTTTCGGTAATAATCAATGATCTTATGGTTCAGGATACTGAATAACCAAGTCTTTGGGGAACTATCGCCTTTAAAATTCCCCATTTTTTCGGCGGCAGCCAGAAAGGTATTCTGAACTAAATCCTGTGCTATTTCGTGATCGGATGTTTTAAAAATCGCCCATGAATATAATTCTCCGGTATAAACTTCAACCCACTTTGAAATATCTTCCATGCTATCCATTTGATGTTTTACAATGAATGAATTGACTGCTTCTGTAAATTCTATTCCTACAACGAATATAACCAATAATTAGTTTCAAATGTAACTAATTATTAATTTCTGTCAGGTTTCGAGTTCTATTCGACTTATTGGTATCGTTTCAGGAAAAGTACACCAGAATCACCAATACAACTATTATCAGGAAATCAAAATTATCATTCACAATAAAAAATTAAACGTATGAAACTCGGATTTATCGGACTTGGAAAAATGGGCGGAAACATGGTTCAGCGCCTTTTACTTGGCGGCCACGAAGTGGTTGTTTACGACCGAAGGATCACTACATTAATTCAAATCTACTGTCAATAAAAATATATTATGCAGGAAGTAGCAATCACAACCAATAAACTGCCACGAGTTGTAATTATCGGGGCTGGTTTCGCAGGCATTAATCTCATTAAAACACTGGAACATAAACCTGTTCAGATGATCCTGATTGACCAGTACAACCACCATCAGTTTCAACCTTTGTTGTATCAGGTTGCCATCAGTGGCCTCGAACCCGATTCGGTGGTCACGCCAGTACGGAAACTTTTTAAGTCGTGCATCAATATGATTTACCGAATGGCTAAAGTTGAAAGCATTGATGCTGCCAATAACATAGTAATCACAGATATCGGCTTTATAAAATACGATTTTCTGGTTATTGCAACCGG
>JAAFHB010000373.1 GCA_010906965.1 Mariniphaga sp.
TCTAAATACATAAACAAAATTATTATCTCAACAGACTCAGAAGAGATTGGTTTAGTCGCAAAAAAATATGGGGCTGAAGTGCCATTCCTGAGACCAGAATTCTTAACAAAGGATAGTGCTAAGGATATTGACATCTATATCTATACCTTGGAACGTTTGAAAAACGAATTTGGGATTAGTATTAACGAGTTTATTGTTCTGCAGCCAACGTCACCACTCCGAACCTCAGAAGACATTGATCAGGCAATCGAGCTATTCAGAGATAGAAATGCAGATTCAGTGGTATCCTTTTGCGAAGTAGATCATTCGCCAATTTTAGCAAAAAAAATTATCAATGAGAAAATCATTGATTTTTTCAACAAATCTGCTGAAATCTTAAATCAGAAAGACGAAGACAAGGCATTTATACCAAACGGAGCGATCTTTATATACAATTATCAATTTCTGCAAAAAAATGGTATTAACTATTCTGATAAAACCTTTCCTATGATGATGTCAAATGAAAAATCAGTACATATTGATACCTTGATGGATTTAGAATATGCAGAATTTTTAATTTCGAAAAACAACAATAATCTGTCCGGGTTAAATGAAGTAGATCGGTATAAAGTCATTTCAGAATTAACTATTAGGGAATCAATAAAAAAGCTGGATGAAACCGGTATTGGCTTCATTGTAGTTGTAGATCCTTCCGATCAGGTAATAGGGGTTGTAACTGACGGAGATTTTAGAAGAGCCGTTCTAACCGGAATTTCTCTGGATACACCAATATCTGTTATTACTAATAATAGTTACTTATTTATAAAGGAAGGATATTCGAAGGAAGAGCTGGAAAACGTTTTTCTTAATGATATTGCTCAGGTTCCTGTTATAAAAAATGGTGAGTTGAAAGAAATCATACTTCGACAGAACCTGCCATTTATAAGCAATGAAAATTCAAAACTTCATAAACTTGACATTCCTGTTGTAATTATGGCTGGAGGGAAAGGTAGCAGAATGGAACCATTTACTCACATTATGCCAAAACCACTGATCCCGATTGGGAACAAGCCTATTATTGAGATTATTATTGACAGATTCGCAGAATATGGTATTCATGAATTCTATCTTTCATTGAATTATAAGGCCAATATGATCAAGGCTTACTTTGAGGAATTGCCGATTGCGAAATGTCTTAATTATATTTTAGAGGATTCGCCTTTGGGTACTGCAGGAGCCTTAAAAAAACTGAAGAACATTATTAAATCCACTTTTATTGTATCAAACTGTGATATCATTATAAAGAGTGATTACACTAAGATAATTGATTTTCACAAGAATGGGAAATACGATCTAACGCTGGTTGCATCGATGCATCATTACACTATTCCATATGGAGTATGCTATGTCGAAAATGGCGGTGATCTTAAGGAAATGTCTGAAAAGCCACAATACGATTATTTAATAAATACCGGTATGTATGTTCTGGAACCACATGTTATTGATTTTATTCCGGAAAACACATTTTACCATATTACCCATCTGATTGAGAGTTTAAAGAAAAACAACCTAAAGGTGGGTGTATATCCGGTTTATGAAAAATCATGGATTGATGTAGGCCAATGGGAGGAATACAGAAATGCAATAAAAAATCTACAATAAATCAAACGGAGGAATTAAAATATGTCATTTGAAGGTAAGAGCGTTATCGCAATTATACCGGCTCGAGGTGGATCAAAACGCATTCCACAAAAGAATATTGTGGATTTCTGTGGAAAACCATTAATTGCGTGGTCAATCGAAGCAGCACAAAAAGCTGGAATTTTTGACGCAATTGTGGTTAGTACTGATGATGAAGCGATCGCTAAAGTTTCCAGAGAATATGGAGCTGAAGTACCGTTTTTAAGAGACAAAAAAGCAGATGATTTTTCTCCGGTTAGTGAGGCTATTATCAGAACGATAGAACAACTCGAAGCCACTGGACGTAACTACGATTTAGTCGTTCAACTTTTCGCAGTTTGTCCGTTAAGAACTTCTGAAGAAATCGTTGAATCATTACAATTCTTTACCGAAAAGGAAGCACCGTTCCTTATATCATGTTTTAAGTTTGTAGGGATGAATCCATGGTGGGCAATAAAGTTGGATGATCAATTTAAGGGAGAACGAATCTTTACAGAAGAGATTAAAATGAGGTCGCAGGATATTCCCGAACTTTACAGTCCGACTGGTGCAATCTGGATTGCAGAAACTGAGATTTTAAAGAAGGAAGGTACGTTCTTTGGGAAGGATCATATTTTCTGGGAAATAGATTGGATTAGCGGAATTGATATCGATGATAATAAAGACTTGAAGCTTGCAGCTGCACTTCGCAGTATACGTTAATTATATTTGACAAACCTAAATAAAATAAAATGAATCGCTCAGGAATTGTATATATTGTTCATCATATTGATACTGAAGGTCCTCTTTGGGAAAATATTGATGAATTATTTGATAGGTTGAAAGTAATTTTCGGGATTGTTATGGAACCTACTTACGAAAACCTTGAAAAGTTACAAAAAGGTCAAATTGATATGCCTTTGAGTAAAAAGCAAGAGATATCAGTAGCTGTTGATCCTCATACCATTGGATTTAAAAGAAATTGGAGCATGATCGAAGAAATGCTCCTCCGAATTATGGTTCCTTCATTCAGAAATGATGTATCCGACTCATTTGGAGGCGGATGGATTTATAACTGGCATGTAATGGATCATGTTGGATTTGGCTTCGATAATCCACGTCACAGGGATATGGGACACCACAACATCTTTGATTTCTACACTTATATTATTAAGAATACGAATTCCACTCAAGATAAAATTCATTGGCATTTTCATCCAATTCCGTTTTACAAGCAGGCCAACATTATGGCTACAAGCTATGACAATTCTATTTCAACTTTGCACCAGATATTATGCAGAAGACTAATAGATAAAAATTGGTTTCCAGTTGTTAATCGTGCCGGTTTTCATGCAGAAAGATCTGATTCAAACCTTTTCCTAGAACAGTGGATCCCTTTTGATCCATCTAACCTGGCTGTAGATGAATCACATCAGCCAATGCATCAAAAAGATCAAACCAATGGCCGGTTTGCCGATTGGAGAGGTGCTCCAACTGATTGGAGTTTATATCATCCGAGTCTATATGACTGGAGAGTTCAGGGCAATGCAAACAGAATTATTGCCCGCATACTTAATATGAAAGCAAGACACCGAAATATTAGCATTGAGGAAATAGAAAAAGCATTTGTTAAAGCAGCTAATGGTGACAATGTCTATTTAGGGATTACAAATCATGATTGGCGTGAGATGGCTGTCGAAATTGATGAATTCAGAGAGATGCTGCAAATTGTTTCAAAGAAGTTCCCTCAGGTTAAGTTTCGATATGCAGAAACGGTGGATGCTTTTAGGAAAACTATTGGATATTCAGATAATGAAATTGAAAATAACAAACTTGAATTGGATGTTTCACTAATTGGCGATACATTAAATGTTGATACCTTAAAAGGTGAAATTTTTGGACCGCAACCCTATTTGGCATTTAAAACAAAAAGCGGGGACTATTTTCACGATAATTTTGATTTTCAAACACCAAAACGTTCGTTTAGCTATGTTTTCGATGAATACACAGTCCCTTTGGTCAATATAGAGTGTATTGCCGTGGCTTCAAATGACAAATATGGCAATACATTTATCAGAAATATAAATCCTCAGCTTAATTCAGTAAAATAAATAGGTCAAAGACAAATGAGTATGCAAAAAGCATATCGCTATTTTTTTCAAATATAAAATAATGAAGCATTTGATAATAGGTGGTGGATCTATTGGGAAAAGACATTTAGTAAATCTTTACAATCTTGGCGAAACAGAATTGTTCTGCTTCAAAAGATCATACGATG
>JAAFHB010000374.1 GCA_010906965.1 Mariniphaga sp.
GAATCAATCATAAACTCAGGCATCCGTTTGCAATATTGCCCATCTTTCATCGGAATATTTTGCGCTACTGCGGCAATGTAATGGATTGCAGGTTGTACAGGTGTCGAAGGATCGGCTTTTTCCCACGCCTTGACTTCGGTATTTAATCTTTCCCACATCTCCTTCGGTGGATATTCACCCAATATTCCCATTTTTCTCGAGTAGAGGTTGCCATAAAAGGCGACAATCCTTTTGAAAGGCAGAACAGGTCCGGCCACCGGATAAGAACGCAGGTTGTTAGGCCATAAACCGGTTGTATCACCATTTGCCAGGGCATGTAGTTTATTTTGAAACGCCACCGTATCAATTGATATTGCTTTCGTTTCGGGTATTTGAATGGTTGGTTTTTCGATGGGTTTTTCTTCCGGTTTTTTTTCTGTTTTAGGACCACAACCACTAAAGAAAAAAAGAAAGGTAAGTGTTAACGGAATAATGTGATTATAGCTCATACATGTATTTAGAAAATTGTGCGAAGTTAGTAAAGTCCTTGTTCCTGTTCGTTTTTTCTGGTAAGGCGCTTTTATTTTCTTTACTTCCCAAATGTCCGGTGCATCGATTTAAGCAACGCTTGCGATGTGCATTCCGGAACAATCATTCTGCGAACGGTTTGCAAGGGTACGAGTGAATCACGTTTTGAATAAAGGGTAAACGAAAGCTTGAAATATTTGTTGAGCTCCTCTGCACCTTTGTGGTCATAAACACCATTCGGATAAGCCCAGTATTCAACCGGCCTGCCAATAATACCTTCCAGTTTTTGCTTAGGGGCTGCCACCTGTTTCTGCCAGTCAGCTTCTTCTTTATATTTGATAACCATTGTATGATCCCAGCTATGCAATCCAACAGTATGACCGGCTTTTGCCAACTGTGCAATCTGATCGGTCGTCATGTAATTCTTCTTGTTGCAGGTGATGGTCATGATAAAGAAAACGCCTCTGAATCCATACTTTTCCATTTCAGGAGCTGCAATATCAGCATGTTCTGCTCTCGAATCATCAAAGGTTATCATGACAGGTTTTTCAGGAAGCGACTTATTATAAACCAGGTAGTCATATAATTGATCGGGTTGGATGGAGTGGTAACCACTATCAGCAAGTAGCTTCATGTGCGAAGTAAATGTTGCGGAGCTTACCCTGTATTCGCTTTTAGGGCCATCTGAAATTCGGTGATAACAGAGAACAGGTACTTCCGGTTTTGCATATACCATGGCTGTGGTATTTACTGCCTGTTTGGCAACAACACTATCTTTTGCTTCCACCGAGATTGTTGCTGTCCCGGAGTTTCCGGATTGCTGACGTTGCTTAGGGTGGTTACAACTGATAACTGCCAATCCCAGCAAAAACGCACTGATAAGCATCTGTTTTCTTCTCATTTTATTATTTTGAATCGCGAAACAATCCGACTTTGGGCTTTGACTCAAAGCGGTGTCCTGAATTTTTCCTTGCGTGCAATTTTACACATTAAGATGGAAGGAAATCAACACGTCCAATTATAAATTTCAATTATTTCTTCATCGACTGATAAATGACCTCTTGTATCCTGGTTCGTATATTCATTTTCGCCAGTTTATTTACTGCATCATTGGGATAGGTGCGATTGCTTAAAAATACATATACGAGCCTGTTAACGGGATCGACCCAGCAACATGTTCCTGTATAGCCGGTATGACCATAAACTTCCTTTGGCGCAGAAACGCAGCACGGACTGTATTTCGGATTTGCAGGAACAGGTTTGTCATAGCCAAGGTAACGTCTTCCGCTTTTCGAAGTGGTCGTTGTAAAGATCCTCCATGTTTCTGTCAGAAGGTAACGCCTTCCGTTTAACTCACCTTTATTGAGCAGCATCTGGTAGACCGTTGCAACATCACTGGCAGTTGCAAATAAACCGGCATTACCCGCGACTCCACCCAAAAAGGCGGCATCCGGATCCTGGACATAACCTTGTAAGACTCCGTCACGCAGAAAATCCTTTATAAACGTTGGTGCAATAGCTGTCTTTTGATGGGTTCGCAAAGGCAGATAAGTCAAGTTGTTTAACTTCATTGGTACAAAGAATTCCTTGTCGAGGAACACATCCATCGGTATACCGCTGACAAATTCCGCAATCTCTTTCAATAATATAAAGTTCACACTGCTATAAAGATAGGTCTTGCTTCTTAGTCGTGTAGTGGCAATCATCTGCATTGCTGCCTGATGAAAGCGTTTATGCAGATAAAAGCTGTCGGATACCTGCAACGTATATTCAAACCCTGGGATTCTGGAGACCCAGTCATCTTTGTATTGAATGTTTGTACAACCCATATGAACAGCATGCGACTTCTCTTTTGTGGTGGCCAGGCGATAACATGAAAGGTCACCAGGTAGCCCCGATTCATGAACGAGCAACTCTTTTATTGTGATATTTGCCTTGTCTGTGCCGTGCAGAAACTTGAGATACATGGATGCTTTGTCGGTCAGTTTGATTTGACCATTGTCGTAAAGTTTCATGATGGCGAGCAAAGTCCCTGTTGTCTTCGAAAGGGAAGCCAGGTCATACATGGTGGCCGGTGTCACCTCTTGTGTTGGCTCATAGGTATAGTATCCAAAACATTTATCGTAAACAGATCGACCATCCTTCATTACAATTACCTGACAACCCGGCAAAGCCCTGTCCTTCATACCTTCCTTCACAATAGAATCAATGAGGGTCAAGGTTACTGAACTCATCCCAACATCTTCAGGCGAATAACGGGCAGAAGAGTTTGGGCCGGTAATGCCTTTCCCTGAAGCCACGGAAGCCCTATATATCCTGGCATGGTCAAAAGGAATATTCGCTGCATAATCCACGATGATTGTGAAAAATAAAAGGTAAATTAAAAGGATTATTCGCTTTTCCATGAATAAACGTTTAACGCTGTTATGTGCAATTTCCATACCAATTCGCGATGGAAACAAGGTTGCTGCTTACTTTGTTTTAAACTTTTTTTCGATTTTGGATAGTGGAAAAAGTCGCGAAAAGGACATAACAAGTAGCTTGGCTTCAAATTATGGAAAAATATCCCGCTAATTCTAAACAAGTTTTCATTAAATGATTAGGGTGAGCTAATTGTAAAAATTAAAACTTTAATTAGCCCGATAATTGAAATTTGGTTAAGACAAGTCCGGCAAATTTACCGGACTAAACTCATGATGGAATGTTGAAAGAATGTTTGCGTCGTTTGAACCTAACCCTAACTTCAAGTTCGGTGCTTTCCTACCAAATGATTACCGGCGGGGGATTTGCAGTTAAGATTATATAAGATTAATTGAAATAAATTGCCGTTATTTAACTTGTGAAAATTGACAATTATGAAGAAAATAATACTGTTCGTTGCCTTAATAATGCTAGTTGTTACAGGTTTTGCGCAGCAAAAGCCAATGGTTTTATGGTTTAATAAACCGGCGTGGCAACCTGCTGAATTTACATACGATCAAAAAGTTTTTAAAAACAGTTTTCACTTCGAAGACAAAGGCTGGTACGAAGCCTTGCCCCTTGGTAATGGACGCATGGGTGCCATGGTTTTCGGTGGCGTGCTGAAGGAAAGAATTCAGCTTAACGAGGAAACGCTTTGGGATGGTTATCCACGTGATGCGGTAAATCCGGAGTCAGGTAAATATTTACCCGAAATTCAGGCGCTTATGTTTGCCGGAAAAAACGATGAAGCTGAAGCGCTGGCCACAAAGAAAATGATGGGCGAACCATTGAATATCAAAGCTTACCAATCGTTGGGCGATTTGCTTATCGACTTTACAAATACCGCTGGCGACACGGTTTATACCGATTACAAGCGTTGGTTGAGCCTCGATTCGGCCTTGACGGTAACCCAATTTAAATATCAGAATAAAAATT
>JAAFHB010000375.1 GCA_010906965.1 Mariniphaga sp.
TCAGAAGATAATATGCAAACAGCCAGAGATTTTCTATTAAAAGTGGTAGTTGTTTTTCTTCTTGTCCTTTTGGTCTTATCAAAAGTGACGGTTTTGGCACAAGTAACTTCTCCAGGGGATAATGTATCCTTAGATTCACTGCTTGTTAAAGCCCGCCAATATGCATATAATGATGGTAAAGCAGCAGCACGGAAAATTTGTCGACAGATTTTAATGCGCGACAGTACATACTGGGATGCTGCGGTTTTGATGGGAAGAACCTATGCCTGGGATTCGAAATACGATTCTGCCAGGATTGTTCTGAATAAAGTTATCGGACGGAGAGCCGGATATTATGATGCAGTTGATGCACTGATTGATGTTGAGTTTTTTAGTGATAATTATTTGAAGGCCATCGACTATGCTGATATCGGACTGTCTTTTCATCCAAATGATGATACTTTCCTTTATAAGAAGGCCAAAGCGTTAAACAAATCAGGAAATTCCAAGAAGGCCGTTGAGTTGCTCAATAAAATATATGATAGAGATCCATCAAATAAAACTGCTGCTGATTTGCTTTTAAGCATCCAAAGGGGGAAAATGATCAACAAACTCACCCTCAATTATTGGATTTATACCTATAGTGATATCAATCCCTGGAATTTTGCTTCTGCCTCTATTGGACGAAAAACGTCGATGTTTGGGAGCGTTGTCTTGCGTTATAATTATGCCAGAAGGTTTGGTAACAACGGGCATCAGCTTGAGATTGATGCTTATCCGACAATTGCGAAAGGCATTTATATGTATTTCAATGCAGGAATATCAGACAAAGTGAATTTCCCATTTTCCCGCCTTTCGGTCGAACCTTATTTTAAATTGCCAGCAAGTTTTGAAATGTCTGTCGGCATGCGGTATTTAAATTTCGACAGCAAACGTTTTGTCGCCCTCGATTCAAATAAGGTGGTCATTTTCACAGGAACAATTGGCAAATATTTGGGTAACTATTGGTTTTCTGTTCGGCCATATTTCACGCCCGGTAAAGATGCCTGGTCGGAGTCTGTGAGTTTGACAGTCAGGCGTTATTTTGGTGATGCAGATAGTTATTTGTCTTTCATTATAGGCACAGGTATGTCGCCTGACGAACAACAATATGCATATAATCCAACAACACTTTACTATCTGAAATCCAATAAAATAAATCTTGAATATCAGCAAAAAATTGCTTACCGGTTTTTTCTGAGCTGCGGTACAGGATTTGCCCGTGAGCAGATAAGGGAAGGGACAACACGTGACCGTTACTCCTTTGATATTGGGGTCAGTTACTTGTTCTAAATTATTTACGTGTCTGAAAGATTGTATTCTGAAATTACAGAATAATAATCTATGTCTTGATTCAGTGATTTTCTAACGCAAACGCTTCAACTGGAATTGCATGAGGTTTTCTGTTATAACAATACTCTTTATTAGTCTGTTTGTGGTGGATCACTTCTCCGCTTACGGGCAGCAATCGCTCGATACTGCTGATCATATTGTTGTGGGAAATGAAACTGTTTACCAGATTTCGCTGCAGCATCATTTGAATATCGACTCGGTTCAGAAATGGAACAATCTCGATAAAAACTATTCTATAGTTGAAGGGCAGCGACTTATTCTGTCCGATAGTAAGATCAAAGCGGCTTTTGAGAAGATAATATCTCAAGTTTCGGATACTTCGCAAAAATTTGTAAATCAATCACCAACGGGCTTATTCGTTGACACTGTAAAGCCAAATTTTTTACCCCTTTTTTCTGATCCGATAAATAGTATTACCAGTTCATCATCTTATGAGAAACTTCAGCGATTCTACAATAAATCGAATTATCTTATCCGAATCATTCTTTTCCTGAATTTGTTTTTTTTGATAATTGCTATTGTTTTGTCAATTATATTATTATTCAGACGTATAAGGGAAGGATTCATCGAGACAAAGAGAATTAGATGTCGGGATAGGTACAGGGATTTCATAACCGACTGGATTTACAGTGATCATTCAAATCTTATTCCTGAACCCGTAATGAAGGAATTAAAGGATTGGGTGAACCGGGATGTTTTCACTTCCGAATTGCTATCGCTGCACTTAAATCTACTTGGCGAAAGTGCAAACAAATTGACGGAGTTGTTTTATTTAGCGGGTTTGCCTGAATATTCTATCCGGAAGGTAAAAAGCCGGTATTGGCATCTTAAAGCAAAGGGATTTCGGGAAATGGCTCAAATGAAAATAGTTGAAGGGAATCAGCTGGTACCTAAATATTTGAATTCGAAAAATACGGTCCTTCGAATTGAGGCGCAACTGGCATGGATTCAACTCAATCCAAACGATCCGCTCAGGTTTTGCGACAATCCTAAAATCCAATTGACTGAATGGGAGCAGCTTAATATCCTCGATTCGCTAAAGAAAATTGAAAACATGCCCGATTTTGGTCGGTGGTTGAAAAGTCCCAATAAAAGCGTACTGCTTTTTGCGATCAAGATGTCTGGAATCTTCAAACAATTCGACAATATTGATTTGATAACGCAGCATCTCAACAACGCAGACTTTGAGATCAGGTATGAAGCAATTTGCGCGTTAGGGAAAATGGCTGTGCCTTCGCCTGTTATTCAACTTCAGCAACTATTTCCAAGCGAGGAACTCGATAATAGAACGGAAATAATACGATCGCTGGTCATGATGGCTGACGTTGCGAATATTCCTTTTTTCGAAAAGGTGATTCTTAATGAGACAGCTATAAATCTTCGCATTTTATCCGCTAAAGGGTTGATTTTGTTGGGCACTTCTGGCAAAGAAAGACTGGAATCACTATCTTTATATGCTGATCCGGTGTTGGAAAAGATTATTATTCATGCAAAAGACGATAGAATCTGATGTACGATATTATTAGAATACTGGTTTACCTGATCGAAAATGGCATCTTTATTTATGCCATTGCAATCTTCACGTCCTATATTGTGATGGCAATCATATCAGGTTTTGAAACGACAAGGTATATGCGGAAGAATAGTTTTGTCGACTATTCAGTAATTATTCCATCTCCATATTCCCCGTCGATTACAATACTTGCCCCGGCTTATAACGAAGGAAATACAATTATTGAGAATATTAGGTCTTTATTGTCAATCCATTATTCGGATTTTGAGGTTGTCATTATCAATGACGGCAGTAAGGATGATTCGCTCGAAAAGATAATAAAGCATTATCAGCTCGAAAAGGTGGATTTTATGGTGAATTATGTGATTCCGACGAAACCAGTTCGCGGTATTTATAAATCAACCAATAAAGCTTATAAAAAGCTAATTGTTATCGATAAGGAGAATGGGGGCAAGGCTGATTCTTTGAATGCAGGAATTAATCTTAGTAATAAAAAATATTTTGCGGCTATTGACGTTGATTGCATTCTCAAAGAGGACTCCATATTAAAAATGATCAAGCCCTTTCTCGAAAATAGTACTTATCGTGTTATTGCAACGGGAGGAGTTGTGCGTGTCGCCAATTCATGCCAAGTGAGGGATGGGAAAATTGTTAAGGTTAATTTACCGACCAATATTATTGCGCGTTTCCAGGTTCTTGAATATACAAGGGCATTTTTAATGGGGCGCATGGCATGGAGTCGTCTGAACGGGCTGCTCATTATTTCCGGAGCTTTTGGCATCTTCGATCGTGAGATCGTCGTTAAATCAGGTGGATATGACCCCAAAACGGTGGGAGAAGACATGGAGCTGATCGTGCGTATGAGGCGCTATATGATTGAAAATGAACTAAAGTATCGGATTGTTTATATCCCTGATCCTTTGTGTTGGACGGAAGTCCCTCAGAAAATAAGCGTTCTTGGTCGTCAGCGAAACAGATGGATGCGAGGCACCATGGAAACGCTGTTTAA
>JAAFHB010000043.1 GCA_010906965.1 Mariniphaga sp.
TGGCATTCATAAAAGCCTCTTTGTCAACTAAAGGACGAAAAGATATACTGTCTATTATCAGGCTGTTGGTCGATTTATCAAGCGTTAAATTGAAGGTCTCTATTCTGGTTTTGCTATTTTCAATGGCCATATTGCCGTTTGATACCCGGAAGTGGTCATTGTATTTGATCAGTTCTTTGATATCAGATATATATCTATTATCTACTAAAAATTTTTCGACATTTAAATTATTAATTGAAAATGTTTGATTAACAGCTTCATTCCTAAATGTATTGAAAAGTATACCGGAGGACTTCAGCGTATTCATTTTGACCGACCAGCTACTTTTACTGGCCTGATCTCCCTGATTAAATGTGAAATTAGACCCGATAAGTGAGACGGCTTCCTTACCTGTGGAAACCATGCTTATTTTATCATTCCGAAAATGTGGCTGGATGAAAGAAATACGGAAACTATCAGCCTTCATTATTTTACGGTCTGAGTGCACTCCCAGGAGGTTCCAATTCGACTTCCCCGGATTTATTTTCATCCTTGTAACCAGATTGCGGGGCAAATTCAGCAATTCAGGTTCGTTAATCGTTAATCTGCCGATATTCATAAATGGAAATCCATCTTGCTTTTCTTGTTGTGCATTTTTTAATACAGCAGGCAATATTTCAAAAGAGATTACTGGTTTTTGAAGTTCGAGAAAATCGGCCGTTATTTTTCCATTAATGCTTTCAAAAAGATCTGCCGATAAAAACAGCTTTGGAACAGCTATGTTTACTAATTCTTTATTTACAGGAAATCTGATGGTCACGTTACTTAGTGTCGATACTTTGTGATTGTAAATATTGAAGTTTGAAATACTTCCCTTTAGCTGATTCTTGTTTAACGTAAATGACTGTCCATCGATCGTCAGATCTGCAATTTTAGGTTTGTCATCATTGTCAAATACTATTTCTCCCGTTGAGATCTGATTAACCATTGTTGATGCTTCGATGTTAGTTCCGCGAAAACTCAGCAATGTGGGACCACCTGAAAGATGTCGGATCGTAATTTCTAAATCAGATTTAGGTTTATTTATAACGGTTTTCTCATTTTTAAGCTTTTTAATGTTAATTGTTAAATCTGCGTTTGCCCATGAAAATCTATCAACCGAAATTTTTTCAGCAGAATTCATTTGAATTCCTTTCAGATTTACATTGTCCATTTTTGCCAGTACGCTTTGATCAATATTTTCCCCTATGATCTGATTTATTCTCAGTATGTTGCTCGCCTTTGAAAAACTTCCTTCGTTTATTAAAAGCTGGACTGACTGATTTTTGTATTCTCCATTTTTAAAAGTCAGGGTATCGAGCGCATCAATCAATGCAAATGCATTTGTCGACTTAAGTAATTGATTTACATTTAATCTGGCATTTAATTGATTGATGGAAAAATTCGTTCCTTTTAGATCTTCAATGCTTATTAGCCCGTCTTTAATTAATATATCATCAATTTGAACCTTTTTCCTGATTTCTTCAAGCGTCCTGAATGGGTTCTTTTCATTTACTGTCGTGCCTTTTTTCGTCCCAGGTATTTTAAAATACAATTCCGGTTTTACCATTATCACATTGCCAGCCACTATTCTACTTTCATACAGAAGAATCGCCCAGTTTATGTTGTCGAATTCAAACGCTTCCATCCGAACCTCCTTGCTGAGAAGTTCGTGATTAGATGCTGTTGGTCCGATCCTGAAATTTAAAAGTGAAATCTTTTTATTCAGAATCTGAATATTATCAAACTTGACAACATATAAGCTGTCAGGACTATAGCCCTCATAGTTGCGCACATCAAGATTGAAACGACCAACCTGAATGGGCACCTGAGGATCACTGTTAACCAATACCTTTTCAATGCTGAAATTGCTGTTCGAGGTGCTATAAACTTTCGATTCGGTACCTCTTTTTGTGACAATTTTCACCCTGGCATTTTTGATTTTCAAGTAACCAATATCGATATTTCCCAACATTTTTTTTACGACAAAATCGAGGGAGTCTTTATAAATAAGATCATCACTAAAAGCTTTATTTCTTTTTCGTTTCTCTTTTAATGGTATAAGAAAAGTAACTTCAGGGTTAATACACAATGCTGAATCCATTTTAAGAATATCATTTTTAGCCAATTGATTAAGATCCAGTTTCGAAATCCGCACCGTATCAACGAAGCTGCGATACTCTCCGGCTGATGAATTTGATTGGTTCCCGTAAATGAAACAACTATCCAATTTAATGGTTTGGCTTAGTGTATTAAGACTTAAACGTTTAAACTTTATACCGTGAAATCCATCGGAGAACACGATATCCTGATTGAATACTTCGAGTAAAATACGGTCAGCGAACAAAAACCGTTTATCTCCTGGTCTCTTTTCGGAGGTTACTTTATTAACTGTCAAGTTAAGACGTGAGACCTCAACTGGTTTATTGGCCGGGTTTATGTAATCGAAAATTTTAAACTTTGCTGAATTAATATGTAAGTAGTTCAGTTTCAGTACGTCTAAAACGATTTCAAGCGACTGGTAAACTTTGCTCATCTCTTCCGGAAGCGAAACTTTTTTCCTGATCTCCGTCCTATATTTAAACACATCGATTTCCGGATTTTGAACAATGACCGAATCGACAACGATGTGCTTCCCCATGAGGAATGGGATGAACGATTTCGCCTTAAAAGATACATTGTTTGCCCTTATATGGTAACCAGTTACGGTCGTGATGGTGTCTCTGGTCCGAAGTTCCGGATGCTTAAAATTAAATCTCAAATGAATAATATCGAGTTTAACATTTTCAACATTGAAAATTAGTTCACCTTTCGATTGAGATTCTATAAGTTGCTGCAATAGCGACTCTGCACGGTTTATGGCGACAAAATAAACCATAAAGGACGTGAATACAAAAGCAAATGTCACTATAGCAGAGACTACTAATTTTTTTCGTCTCTGGTTATGCCTCAAATTGTCAATCTTCAAAGTTAAAGGAATATTGAAATCTTGTTTAATACTTCCTGTTGAACAAAAATAGGGGATTAATGTCCCCTATTTTAATGAAATTTTGCTAAGATATTAAATCCGATGAAATAGTCTTTTTGCTTCGCCAATCCAAAGTACAAATGAGGTAGCTCCTATAATGATGCCCCAGTCTTTTAAAGACAGCGGAACCGTGCGGAAAACTTCACCGCCAAATTCTACAATTAGAATTTGCCCTACAAGAATTATAGCTGCAACCATCTCAAATCCGATGCTATGTCCCATATTGCTAAATGCAGATTTGCCGGTAGCAAAAGCCTTGGCATTAAACATATTCCAGAATTGCAGTAAAACAAAAATTGTAAAGAAACGAGATAAATCATATCTGCTTATTTCACCTGCTTCATTCATAAAATAATATAAAAGGCCCATCAACAGCGCAACAAATGCTAATCCGACAAATAAAATATTGGATCTCATTGCAGGTGTGACAATGAAATCAGTTGACTTACGAGGTTTACTTTGCATCACCTTTTGGTTTGGAGGAAGAGAGGCAAGGGCTCCGGCGGCAAACGTATCCATGATCAAATTCACCCAAAGCATCTGCGTGACAGTCAACGGGAGCTCATGACCAAATATAGAACCGAGTAAAACAATAACCAGAGCCGCAACATTAATGGTCAACTGGAAAATTAAAAACCGCTGAATATTCTGGTACAACGACCTTCCCCACATAACTGCGGTTGCAATACTGTTAAAGGAGTCGTCGAGTAACGTGATGTCGCTGGCTTCCTTGGCGACCGATGTTCCCGATCCCATCGATAAACCGACATGCGCAAAGTTCAGTGCTGGTGCATCATTGGTTCCGTCGCCTGTAACAGCAACGACAGATCCGGACTTCTGAAGCAATTGAACCAAACGCTGCTTGTCTGTGGGCCTTGCACGGCACATAATTTTCATGTGTTGAACCCTGTTTAAAGCTACCTCATCGCTCAAAGCTTCGAATTCGGTTCCTGTAATAATGTTGTGCAATTGATCGCTCTCGTTCCAGATCCCGATTTGACGACCAATCTCCCTTGCAGTTCCTGGTGTATCGCCTGTTACGATTTTTACATCGATACCTGCATTCAGACATTTTTGAACCGCTTCAGGCACATCTTCACGTACCGGATCCGAAATAGCCACAACTCCAAGATAAGTTAAGTTGGTATTTGCCAGATTGCCATTCAAAAACCGTGGTTTTTCATCATCAATGATTTCGTAGGCAAAACCTAACGTCCGCATCGCCTGATTCTGGTATTGAAGCAGTAGTTCTTCAATGGATGCTTTGACAGCAATAACAGGTTTATGAACACCTTCATAAAGAACATTATTGCACTTTGAAAGAACGATTTCCGGAGCCCCTTTTACGTATAGTACTTTTTTGTTGAGTAATGGCGAATTTACAATCGTGGCCATAAACTTCCGCTCGGTCGAGAATGTAAGTTGCTCTGTAATTATTGCATCTTCACGTAACTCCAGATAATTGATTTTGCTTGCGTTTAGCCACAATAACAATGCTGCTTCAGTAGGATTCCCCAATGTTTTAATCGTAATATTATCCGAAAAATCAAGGTAGGCAGTTGAGTTTACAGCAATCCCTTCCTTGATTAGATTACTCAATTCATCACCGACCATTAATTGATCTTTCAACCCAAAAAAATTGGTATTCGCTACCTGCATCCGGTTTTGTGTTAATGTTCCGGTTTTATCTGTACAGATAACTGTAGTTGCGCCAATGGTTTCGCAGGCATGCATTTTCCGCACCAGGTTATTAGCCTGCAACATTTTACGCATACTTAATGCCAAACTTAGTGTGACGCTCATTGGTAATCCTTCGGGAACAGCAACAACAATCAGCGTTACTGCAACCATAAAGTATTGCAAAATCCTACCAGCAACCTCTATACTCACCCATGAAGCATTATTTAATGGATCAATGCCAAATGCATAACCTAACAACATTAGTAGGATAAAAGTTAGGAAACCAAAACCGAACCATTTAAACCATCCACCTTCTTCGACACTTTTGGGAAGTTCTTTTTTAATACCAACTAATTCGTATCCGTCATAAATGATAGGCATCCAAACTTTTGCGAGTGCAACCAAAGCGGCAATAATTACAATGCCGACAGAACCTAATTGAGTCAGCGTGTATGGGGTAGTTCCAAGAAAAAGATCTTTTATAAACAAGGCGCTGAATGTCAATACGGCTAGTCCGAAACCAACAACCCCGATGAACTTGGCCAATCCGTCGAGTTGTTTATTCAGCGGCGTTTCTTCACCAGACATTTCGGTAGATTTTTCTGCTACTTTGCCATATTCGGTGGCATCTCCCACAAACTTAATCTCCATAACGGCATGACCATCCATTACTTTTGTTCCGCGCATGGCCCAATTCGAAGCGTACGTTGACTCTTTATCGAATTCCGCAGGATTGGTCGTTTTATCGATAATTGGTTCACCTGTAAGGCATGATTCATCAATTTGCAATGATATTGCTTCCAATAATTCACCATCAGCTGGAACTTCTTCACCGGTTCCCAATAAAACGATATCACCTACAACAATATCTTTCTTAGGTATTTCGCTTACATTTCCGTTCCGAACGACTTTGATCAGCGTGTCGTCATTTACCTGATTCAGAATGTCAAACTTTTTATTGGCATCCATTTCGAACCAGAAAGCGACGCCGGTTGCCAGGAAGATCGCGCAGAAAATGCCGATTGTTTCAGCATACTCATTGTGCACAAACGCGATGCCCAATGAGAGAAAGGCTGCGATTAAAAGAATCCTGATAATTGGATCTTTAAATTTTTCGAGAAAAAGTTTCCACAATGATTCACGTTTTGGCGGGGTAAGCAGATTATTCCCATATTTTTTTCGGCTTTCAATTACTTGCTCACTTGTGAGTCCCGTGTAATGTTTTTTGTGTTCCATCTATTTATTCTTGTGATTTAAAATGCTAAAAATCGAGTCTAAAGATACTCAATTCTGAATATTTGGCTCTTGCATAAATTATAAACTAATTAAACATTGAAGGATACGTTTTTAGGCGGTTGCCAAATAGGGGTAGTGTACCTTGAAATTAAAATACAGTTCTGCGGAATGCTAATTTGATATACATAATTAGTTCCCGGAAAAAAATCAGAAATTTGATTGATTTGTTCATCATCGTAAAAATCAACATCCGAAAATGAATTGTTCTCAACACAATTTTCCACTGCAGAATGCTCGATGATGTTTGTCTGGACATTGTAATTTGAATACGCATTCATCACAGGACAGAAAAGAACTGCCAGCAAAAAAATAATTCCAAATGATATTTTATTTACTCTCTTCATATATTCATTTCTATTCTGATACCAAAGCTTCAATTGCCTGAAGGTTGGCTGCGTATTCGGGAAATTTATAGTATTCGTTTCCTAATGCCTTATAAAATAATTCATTGATGAATGCTTTGCTTTGTTTTTGAAGAAACAAACGACATGCTTCTGGATTGCTGTTGAGAATGTATTTAACTATCCGGGTATTGAATTTAAAATCATCATGATTTATAATGGAATAGAGATCCGAAATATGCTTAACAAAGAAATGGTTCAGATAGTTCTCTGTTTTTGGGCATATTGCCGGATCTGTCAATTCGGCGAAATAGAGCATATAGCAATGATTCTGGATTCCAAAATCATCTAACATCTTGATAATAATCCGCTCATGGGTTCCAGTAATCTTTATATCATCCAGAAAGATCAGAATTTTGTTTTTGAGGAGCGCTTCATCAACGTGGAATTTATCTCCTTTGATTAGGTTGTATCGTTCTTCTGCGGTCATCTCGCCATAGTCTTCGCGATAGGTAATGCTTCTGCTGATCTTTCCTGTCTCGACAGGTGAAAAACCGTTTTCATAAAGAAACTGATTGAGTTTATCTATAAAATGAATTGTCATAAAGTAGGAGGCCGTCGGAATATGAGAATAGGCACTTGGCAATACAACGATGGGTTTTCCTGTATAACTGAATTTAAATAATTGATTGATAAAACGATCGGCAAGTGTATAGCCAAATTCTCGGGCAATATTTGTCGATCCGAATTTGAATTTCGAATATTTCTCGGCTGGGAAATCAAAATTTTTAGGGTCTGAAACCTGGAAGGCACTAAACTTCTCTACCGTTCTTTTGTAAGTGTCTTTTAATATCATTAATTGTATATTGTTGATTATTAATGTGTAATGCTTCGAATCCGTATTTCAGTGCTCCTTCAAAATCTGCCTTTAAATTGTCGCCGACATGGAGCACTTCCCATTTTTCCAAACCTGTTCGTTCAAATACTTTTTCGAAAAATCCCGGAGAAGGTTTCGATAGTCCGATTTCGTCGGAGAAAATGCAGAAATCAAAATATTCCGAGATGTTCAAATTCTTTAAAGTGGCAACGATTGTAGTCCCTTCAATGAACCCTGTGTTACTGCTAATGTTTAAGGTGTAGCCTTCTTTTTTTAGAGAATGCAACATTGACTGAATTGACTCGTTCAGAAAATCAGGCGGGTATTTCATAAACAGTTCGTTTACCTTTAATTTGATTTCTATGTAAACGTCATCTGTGACACAGTTCGGATCGTATCCAAGTTTTTGCAAAATCCGACGGTACATCCATTCCGTCGGAACTTTTTTGCCGTTAATTTCATTTAACCTGTCGCTAACTTTGTCGACAGATTGGACAATTTCCATGATTTTTTTTGCAGAATAGCCGAATGGATTGAACTCTTTTCGCAGAAATTTTGCACGCCGCTCCTTGAATTCAGGATGCGATTTAATCAATGTAAGCCAAAGATCGAATGAGATATGTCTTATCAAATTGTTCGTTTTAGTGATAATTTTTTATCCTGTAACCAGCTGAACGATCATTAGTCTGCCACCTTCTTCTTTCGAAAGTAGAATTTGCTTTCCATCTGTAAGTTCAACGGCCTGATTGATTGGAATTACTTTACCCTCGCTTTTATCTTCCAAATCGTTGAGCCGCTGATTGATCAACAGCCATTTGTTGTTGTGAAAAACAAAATAGCCAACCGGCTTTTTTTGATCCTCAGTTAATCGTTCATTTGGTGAGATATTCCTGTTCACATGCCATTGATAAAGATATTGGTTGTTGTAAACCATTAGCCTGTAGTTGTCGGGTGTAAAAGTTCCGGCACGGCGCGATGAGTAGAGGTTAAGCACAGGCAACTGACCTTTATAAACGGTTCCGCAGAATGGACATTTGGGCTGTTTCGTATTATCGAAAATAAACCATTTATGCCAGCATCCCTGATTTTGACATGGTTGCATCAAATCTACTGTTTTCAAAAGGGCATCTTCCCATTCATTGGCGGTTGGCCTTGCGGCAGGATTATGAAGGCCTTCGATAAAGGCTTTGTCAAACAGTGTTTTAAGATAGGGTCCGCAAACTGTATAAGGGGTTTTATTCGGATCGCCTTGTGGTAGCTGACTTGGATTCAATTGGTTGACCTTTACCTGGTTGCTTTTGTCGGTGGGATGCTCGATGAACAGCGCTTTGGAGCCCATCGAATACTCTTCATCTTTGGCACAATCGAGGTCGTTTACCTTTCCTCCTCTGAGTGGATGGCGGTAAAGCAAGTACATGTAAATCATCACCGCAAGTGCATGACGGTCGGTTGCTATGCTTGGAACTTTTCTGGCTGGATCAGTGATTTTCAGGTGCTGTGTTTCTATTACTTCAGGGGCAATAAAGTCAGGAGTTCCCAAAACATCTGGCGGATATTTTCCAGGTACTACCAACCCGTCGATATCAATAATTGCTGCTCTGCCTGTTGCCGGATCGACTAACACATTCTTATACGAAAGATCAGAATGGGCAAGCCCGGCAGCATGCAACCGTTTCACTGCCCGACTAATGCGTATGCAGATCTGAAAATATTTAAACCAGTCGCCTTTCTCTTCAGGTGCGAGGAATTTATTTTGGTTCTTCGCAGAAGCAAACCATTTTCCCTCTTTCTCTTTCCCTTTGATTCCTAAAAAATCGTTGTTGACCGATCCTTTCGAAAAAAAGAAATGCTTTTGGTAAGTGGGGCAGACGATTCCCAGTTTGCCATTGTATTCGACAATTTTTGTGGGCCAGCAATACAGATCCTGCCAGTAGTCGCCACCTTGCTGATTGAAAATTCGATCGCGGTAAACTCCTGTAATATTCTGGAGACGGTCTTTGGCATTAAAATCCTGCTTGTCGCGGAAAAATGCTACGACATAACTTTTGTCAGGACTAAAATAGACATCTTTCATTCCACCGGAGCCGATCATTTCGTCCACAAATTCGATAGAAGAGCCGTCGGTTGCGTTGATTTTTACTGTTTTGGCCATAATCAGAAAAGTATTGCAATTGTTCGGTCGTCGTGATTTCCCGGTGACCAGAAATCTAACCATTTCAGGAGTTGTTCGGCCGATTTCTCGTTATTATCTTTGAATTCAACCTCCTTCGAAAGATCAGCCCATAATTCATCCCACTTTTCGATCTTTAGCAGATTGGCATCGGTTTCGAATTTTGGGTCGGTAATACCGTCTGACATTAAGATCAAAGCCGTGAATTCATCCACAATATCGAATCTCAACCGGCGATAAAGCTCTGCAGGTTGTGTGATTTCAGGCATTGTAAGGAAACGGGTTTGCCCTGCGAACTCTCCGCCATCCGATTCTCCAAGCACTTTTAAGAACCTGGTTTCTTTATTATAAATCCCGATTCCGCCATCGCCTACCCAAAAGGCACCTACGAACCAGCCGAATTTGAATTTCTTACAGATGGAGACAATCAATGTTGTCGAGAAATCTTTTACAGCCCTTCCGGATTTAGTGGCCTCTTCTTCAATATTTTTATAAGCTTTAAATACTGCTGTTCCAACAATTCCGTAAAGAGCATCGCCCATTTTTTTACGGTTTGCATCCGATCTGTCTTTGCTTAATTCCCTTATAAGATGCTCAAAATCTTTGTGCTGACTTTCGAGTTGTGTTTTGCAAACATTCACAACAGTTTGACACGCAATTTGAGAACCTTTGCGGGATGCTTTGCAGGAACCGGCACCATCAGCAACAGTGATGATGTACCAATTCGTATTTTTATCGTAATCCATTCCGAAATCATCATCTCTAAAAATTCCTTCATGAGCATGAGAACGTCCTCTTTGACTGGCAGCAACGACGTCTTTCCTTTCAGTCTTTAGCAACATACCAGTTGATTCTACTTTAAGAAATTGGGAAGCAAATTCCGGTTTCCAATATGGATCGTTTTTATCTGAAGGTTTGTCCTGCCACAGGGAGCGAGGATCAGGATTTACCGTCAGGGTAAGTTTCCGTTCAAAAACAGGTTTCCCTTCGGTCCATCCTTTCCGTTTTAGAAATAGCTGGATCGATTGTTCTCCGGCCACTTTCGGTATTCCAGTAATTGCATCGGTCTCAGGATCAAACGAAAGTCCAATTGGTTCAAGGTTGGCAAACCAAAAATCTTCGATTTCAGTAAGCCCAATCTTTTCAGCACTAAATACAAAATTATAAGGTTGTCCTACTTTTCCGTTTGGCAAAGTGATGAACTTATTCTTGATGAGCAATGCCAGTTCTTCGTTTTGAGCTTTTTCCTTTAAATCCTCTTTCGGAGAATTATCAGGTGGTAAGTTTGCATCGATTGTCATATTTTCTGTATCAGATGGATTTATTTCCGTTGTTCCGTCATTCTCTTTATCAGACAATAATGGTGCCTTTTGCGTTACAGCAGAGGTATTCAAAACATCGTCCGCTGGTTCAGCCAGGGATTCGGGTTGAGATGCAGGATTCTGTAGAGACGCACTGCAGTGCGCCTCTACACCGGCGTTCGCATTACCAGCAATCGAATTTTCGGTTAAAATGAACTCACCCCATAGTTTTAAGATGTTGTTGCGCACATCGTTTTCATTGGTGGCAAGAAATGCTTTTAACTGAACTTCATCAGTCGCCGGTACGTCTATATTTGATAAAAACTTTGTAATATCCATTATAAGAATTTAATTAAAACCAGTAGTATGACCAGCAGTATAATCTGCGACATATCAACAGCAATGCCGGTTCCTACCTGTGCAGGGCGCGCCATTGGCCGGAAAATGGCAAGGATTGGATTAAATATCTTATCGAAAAAATTAAATGTCTTCAAGTAATTACCGGTGAGCCGATCTTTGTACGGAGTAAGTTTGGAGTACAGGAATAGTCCTACGATCAGAACGTTCACGAAGATATAAAGTAATAATCTCATTTTGTGTAAGTTTAATTATTGAATAAGAAAGCTTTAATTGAAATGCAAATTTTATACCTGGTGATCACTAATCATTTCAGGGCGTGCGCAGATTAACGGAATTGATATAAACGATTCCGGGACCGGTTATTTCTACGAGTGAAAAACCTTCGCCCGAGAAGAGGTTTGAAGCGGACATGGAGGATTGAATCTTTCCTTCGAGGCTTAGACTTGTGCAAATAAGGCTTCCATCATCAACCTGGATCGTTTGTCCGAGCTGCAAATCTATTCTTGTAGGAGAACCAATTGAATCGAGAAAAACAGTGCCGTTTCCGGTGATTTTCTGCAAAACTAACCCTAATCCGCTAAAAAGACTTCCCAACGACATTTTAAAGTCCACATTCACCTGCTGACTTGAAGCAACGTAATACCCTTTTCGGCAGAGGATACCGCCCTCCATTTCTGTCAGATTAACAGATAGCATTCCACCTTTACCTGCAACAACCATCTTTTTTGGATCGCGACTTGTATTTTTATAAACGACGAGGATGATGCTTTCGCCGGAGACACCCCTTTTGAGCATTCCCCAAACGCCGTTTTGAAGGACTCTCATCTCTCTTTCAATCCCTTTTTCAAGGTAAATAAGCGAACCTCTTTCAGCGAAAAACTCTTCCCCTGAGTTCAGAACGACCTCCAGGCATTTAAGGTCATATCCTATAAATTTGCAATTCATGTTTTCTAAATAACGGTATGTACTTCGGGTGGTGGCGGCGGTAGCTGCATTTCGGCCGTTGCACCAATAGAACGGTTTCCCATGCTTACTGATGCGGAAACCCATTTGAAAAACTGACGAAAGGTTGCACTATCGGTTGTGTCGAGGCTTACTACGTTGTCTGTAAGTTCTTTTAATTTGGCTGTATCGGCTTTTGAACCCGCAGCACAGGCAATAATACTACCAAAATGCCGACGTTTTACTTCCGGAATCATCTGCATATACAACTGATTATCTGAAGGCTTTCCGTTAGTCATGATAAACAGAAGCGGCATCCAGTCTCCTTTTATTTCTGAAGTGGTTAATTGTATTTCATGATCGACCCTTTCGCAAAGGAATCTAAGTGCCTCCCCAAGATGTGTTCCTCCCGATTCAGGAAGAATAATTTCGGGTAATTGAAGGCTTTCCAATTCTGTGAGTGGTAAAATTTGTTCGGCAGTCCGATTAAAAGTGATCAGGCTGATGTGAACCGATTCCAATGCAAATGGATCCTGCCGAAGGCTGGCAACCATCGATTCGAGTCCGACTTTAATGGACTCGATCGGTTCGCCGTGCATTGCCCCAGATGTCTGAATCAGTATATAAACAGGTAATCGTCTCATTTGTATGATACTATTAATTATATTTCTAGCACAATTCCTGAAATTTCTTTCTGAATTCGAGTGGTTTCCGAATATTCACAAAAACTTCCCTCGTTCCGCCGATTCCAATAATTGAAATACTGCCGAACCCAAAGATTCTGCCCATAATCGTTTGATCAACATTAACACTCTCGATTTTAGTCAAATTCAATTCCACAGTTTTTCGGCTGATTAACCCTGTTTTAATAACAACCCGTTTGTTGGTGATCGTAAATTCATCCGTATACCGATCAATCATCGGAGCAATGAACAGCGTGAAAAGAGCCCTTAAACTAAAAAAAATCACCCAGTGGTAAGTTGTTTTGTATTCAATATTTTCACCTGCAATCAGGTTATTCTCAACATACTTGCTCATGGTAATAGTTTTGGAATAATTAAAAACGAGTAGCACATGTTTGTACCACCCGTTTTTAATAAGAATAAATTGTGCGATATTTAAACAACAATATTGACTTCGGGTGGAGGAGGAGGAAGTTCATTCAGACCTGTGACCTCTTTACCACTGGCTTCAATTTTCCGACTACCTGAACTAACTGAGGCAGATACCCACTTAAAGAAAGCCTTTATCGTTGCAGAATCGGCTGTATCAAGCTGAACAACCACATCTGTAATTTGCTTTAGAACAGAAGTATTCGCTCCCGAACCCGCGGCACAAGCTACAACCATTCCGAATTTACGTTTCTTAAATTCGGCCAGCCCTTTCTGCCAGTTGTCGGTTGGTTCGCCATCTGTCATCAGAAAGACCAATGGTTTCCAGTCTCCTTTTTGTTCGAGTGTTGTCTTGGCAACTTCATTGTCGGACCGTGAGGCAAGTAATGATAATGCATCACCCAAAGCTGTTGTTCCGTTTGCCTGGATATCGGGCATCTGAAACATCGAAAGTTCGGTCAGCGGTACCAATTGACGCGCAGAACTATCAAAAGTGATCACACTTAAGAAGGCAGTTTCGAGCGCATAAGGATCCTGACGTAAGGTAGATACCAAAACCTGAACGCCGTTCTTAACAGCTTCGATCGGTTCGCCGGTCATTGAGCCGGAAGTATCCAGAACTAAATAAACTGGTAATCTTCTCATCTTATAAATACTTGCTAACTACGCTGTTTAAGGTACCCTTCAGATCTTTGTCTACTGTTGGTTCGCCAATTGCATTGAATTTCCAATCGCCGTTCTTTTTGTAGAATACGCCCATTACCATCGAAACATGACCGGCAAAATTGGGTCCGTTAGCGATATCGTAAGTAGCAAAAACTTCATTGACGCGTGTAGCGGTCCCCTCGTAAATACGGATGGAGGCAAAAGGGATGATTTTGAAATCCTGTCCGCGAAAGCTGTTCAGTACAAATGCAATTTTAGTAACCGAAGAATCAAGTTTACTTAGATCGACTGAAATAACTTCGTTGTCAAGACCGTCATCACCACCTGTATCACCAACTACGTCATCGCCACTGTGACGAATAGAGCCGCTTTTTGACTTGAGGTTTCCGAAATAAATTACTTCCAAACCATTATTGTTATCATCGAATGTAGCACAACTGGCATCCAAATCGACTGCTTCCATTTTCTTTCCTCCAAAAAAACCTTTTTTCTCAATTGCTCCCCAGTTTACACCTACACAGATGTTTACCAATTTGCTACCGTTGCTTTTTTCGAGGTTGATCCTTTGTCCTTTTTCTAATTTAATTGCCATTACCTTTATTTTTTTAATTGTATTTGCTTAAATAATCTTCGAGACCACCTTTGAGACCAACGCCAACCGCTTCGAATTTCCATTCGCCGCCACGTTTGTATAACCGACCAAATTCAACGGCGGTTTCAATTGAAAAATCTTCGTCCAAATCGTATTTCAGAATTTCTTCGTTCGTATCCTGGTTGTAAATTCTTACAAATGCATTACGCACCTGTCCGAAATTCTGTTTTCTTGCAGCCGCCTGATGGATTGTAACGACAAAGCATATTTCAGTTGCTGCAGCGTTTATTTTCGAAAGATCAACTTTGACACTTTCGTCATCGCCATCACCTTCACCTGTCAGATTGTCACCTGTATGTTCAACAGCGCCATCAGGCGATTTAAGGTTGTTGTAAAAAACGAAATATTCATCCGCTATAATTTTTTTATTCTCACCAAGGATGAAAACCGAAGCATCGAGGTCGAAATCTTCGCCAACTGCTGCATTACCATCCCAGCCTAAACCGACTGTAAATTTGGGTAATCCGACGTTTACGCGTTGTCCTTTTTCTAAACTAATTGCCATAATAAATTGATTTTTAGTTGTTAATATACTTCTTCAATATTTCTACAAAATTATCAGTTTCCTGAGGTTCGCCAAGAGCCCTGAATTTCCAGGTTCCTTCGCGCCGATATACTTCGGCAAAGATCATTCCACAAACACCATTTAAAGATGCATCACCCGAAAGGTTGAATTTGGCGATCTCTTTGCCCTTTGCATCAACTGCGCGGATAAATGCATTGTCAACCATGCCAAAATTTTGATTCTTTGCTTTTCCCTGGTAGATAGTAACCAGGAATAGAATTTTTTGATATTTCTGGTCGAGCGAATCGAGTCTGACAATAATTTGTTCGTCGTCTCCATCGCCGGCTCCAGTGCGGTTGTCGCCGGTTAACCAAATGTTTCCTGACGGATGTTTTTGGCTGTTAAAATATACAACATCACCTTCGTACAAGTTAATCTCTTTTCCGTTGGGCATTTTGGCTTTACGTCCCAGATTGACCACTTTACCATTGGCATCGAGCAGAAATGCAATTGCATCCAAATCGTATTCTTCCTCTTTGCCGCCACCTAATAAACCACTCAGGAATCCCCCTTTTTTCTTGTGAATATCCCAACCTAATCCGACTGTAACCTGCGACAGATCATAACTATCTCCTTTATCGTTTTTGCGCAGGTCGATCGTCTGCCCTTTTTGTAAATTAATTGCCATGATATTCAAATTTACTGTTGAATAGTTTTATTAAACTAAATTATCAATCAATGTTTAAACAAGGGTAAAAATACAAATTTAAAAATGGGCTGGCAAATATTAAGATGCCTTAAAACATAAATTTTAAAACGATGTTTAGTTTATCCCCATTCCTCCTGATTCAATTTTAAATGATTTTCTGTTAAACCAATCCAAAATTAAGGTATTTGCTGATCTGCTTTTAGTCGAATCGAATCCGATTCTGATCGATGGATAGAAATATGTACTTTTGAGCTGCAGAACAGCGTTTAAGTTCAGAGGAATGTTTACCGATGACTTTGAAAATTTCGATAAAGTTAATGCATCTGATACAAGGCGGAGTTTACCTCGGTTTCAGGGAGAGCATCTTATCAACAATCAACACTTAACAAGTGCGCTTAAAGCGTGTGCAGATGGCAAAAATATTACCACCGCTCAATTAGCCTTGGCCTGGGTTTTAGCAAGAGGTGAAAATATCATTCCAATTCCGGGAACGAAAAAAAGAAAATACCTGGAACAAAATGCGAATGCCCTTGATGTTATCCTAAGTGAGGGTGAGATTCTTGAAATAGAAAGTATCATCGCGAAATATCCGAATACCGGCGACCGTTATGGGGAAGCTGCATTGAAAATGGTAAATAATTAAAAAAGCAATTGTAAAAGGGAGACAAAAGGGTATCAATGGCTATACGACATTGACAGTCAAACAGACTTCCTATTTTCACCAGGCGGCACCTGGTAGAAAAAGTGATTGTATCTAGCAACTGAATTAACGGGACTTTCAAAAGGCTAACAAAATCAGCAAAAGCTCCTGTATCGTTTAATCTTCAGTAACTTCATCATCCAATAACTCCGGTAAGATGCTTTTATTATCGATTGATTCAAGCACTTCTACACTCTTCAGTTTTCGCTGAATAGCACGGGTTCTTTTACCCAGTACATCATCGAGTTGATTAAGCCCTGTCTGGATATTTCCCTGCGCCTTCTCTACAAGTCCTCCGAATAATTCAAACTCCTTTTTGACTGCTCCCAGAATTTTCCAGACTTCGCCACTTCTTTGCTGAATGGCAAGTGTTTTAAATCCCATTTGAAGACTGTTCAGAATGGCAGCTAACGTGGTTGGACCGGTAACAACAATTTTATAGGTCCGCTGTAATTCGTCCAGTAATGACGCTCTGCGAACAACTTCAGCATAAATGCCTTCGAAGGGGAGAAACATAATTCCAAAATCGGTCGTATTTGGCGGATCGATGTATTTGTCATGGATGTCTTTGGCCATTTTTTTGATGGTCTGCTCGAGCAGTTTCTGGGCAGCATCTATCTTTAGCAGATCACCTGTATCGTGTGCGGCCTGCAACTGTTCGTAAATGTCTTTGGGAAATTTGGCATCGACAGGCAGCCAGACAACCGAGTTATTTTCGTCGCGGCCTGGCAGTTTAATCGCAAATTCAACAATTTCAGCGCTTCCTGCTTTTGTTTTTACATTTGCTTCGTACTGACCCGGTGCGAGAATCTGTTCGAGTAACATCGCCAGTTGCACTTCGCCAATACTTCCGCGCATCTTCACATTGCTGAGAACACGTTTTAATCCACCGACATCTTGTGCCAAGGTTTGCATTTCGCCCAACCCTTTCTGGACATTCTCCAGTTGCCTTACAACCAGTTCAAACGATTGTCCCAACCGTTCATTCAGTGTCTTCTGTAGCTTTTCATCAACGGTGACACGAATCTCTTCAAGTCGTTTTTCGGTACTGTCGACCATCCTTTTCTGTTCTTCGCCAAGGAAGGCAAACTTTTCGCGTTGTAATTGATTGAATGATTCCACATTCTTTTCAAATGTCTCCTGAAATCCCTTAAATGAGTTGATTAGTGTTTCGCGCTGTAGTACGCTTTCGCTTCTTGATTGGTTGGTAGTCTCTTTCAATGTAAAAGCAAGTTCTCTTTGAAAATCTTTAAGCGTAGCGTTTAGTTCTGCTCTGTTTTCCTTTGCAATATTTGAGTTTTCTTCGCGGTTGATCCTGAAATCTTCCCGAAGCGCTGCTTCAATTTTCAATAGACTTTTATCCAGCGAATCAATGCGACCGGATAACTCCGGATTCTTTTTATTTCGCAGGAATAACAGTAAAAGAGTAACTAACAGATTTATTGCGATCAGGGCAATGAGTAGCTGATTTTCCATCATTTCTGAACATTTAAAGTTGGGATGATTTGGGAAGGGCTTAAGTCATACATTTAAAGTAGTAACCCCTTACTTATAACTTAACACTCATAAATCATCACTTATATCTTTGTTTTTTTTGTAAATGCAAGTTTGATCATACTATAGAAGAAAGGAATAAGCGTAACGATAATTAATCCAAGAAAAATGACCAGATAGTTTTCTTTCACCCAGACATTTTCCCCGATAAAATAACCGGTTAGCGAGAAAAATGGTACCCATAGTGCTGATCCTATGATTGTATAAACAAAGAATATGTGGTATTTGAATCCTGAAAGTCCTGCAAAAAACGGGATATAAGTCCTTATCACAGGGAAGAAACGACCAATCACAATAGATTTGGCACCGTGTTTATTGTAAAAATGACGCGTCTGGATAATATATCTCATCAAATACTTTTGCACAAAACGATTCTGGCTCTTTTCAAGGTTTTTTCCAAAAAAAGATCCTACAAAATAGTTCGACAGATTCCCCAGTACTGCCGCTAAAAATAGTATCGGAACCAGCCACACAATATTAAGTGCAGTTGAAGCAGTAATTACCCCCGCCGAGAACAGCAATCCATCGCCAGGCAGGAATGGAAAAAAAACGGTTCCAGTCTCAAGGAAAATAATCACGAAAAGAATCACATATGCTTCCGTCACATTGTTGGCTACTATCCGCATCAAGGCGTCATCAGTGTGCAGTACTATCTCAAATAATTCATTCATTCAAACGAATATTTTCAGTAATCAAATACTTATATCGAACTCTTATGGCAACTCATCTATTTTGGCAAACATACACCAAAAAAGGGAGAAAAAATAGAAAAACAGACCTGCATTTCTGCAAGGCTGTTCTAATTTTGATTTTTTTTAATTTAATAGAGATTTCATCAAAATCAATGACTACGATTGCTGATGCCAGTTTCCGGCTCAGTTGTTTGAAGTAATTTATCGGCCATTGAATCTGCCATTTCGATGCACATCCTGAACTTATCGGCTTTCAACGATCCCTTCTCTTCAATCGGTTCATAAACAAGGTCCCATTTAATCATCTCTGCAAATTTACTAAGGTTGTTTACGCCGCCACCATTCCATAGAAAATTGCCAAATATTCCGAGATAATGGTTTTTTGGTGCCATGTGTTCGATGGTCGAAAGTAATGTTTCGACATTGGGAAACAGGGCGTTGTTGTAAGCACAGCTCCCTACAATAAACCCTTTGTATTTAAAGATGTCGTTAATAATATAGGAGGAATGGGTTTTCGATGAATCGTAAACCCTTATATTTTTTATTCCGCGAACACTCAACTGGCGTGCAATTACTTCAGCCATTTTTTGTGTGTTACCGTACATTGAGCCATAAACGATTACAACGCCCAACTCCATGTCGTAAGCGCTCCATTTGGTGTATCTGCTTAACACCCAGTCTAAATTGGTTCGCCACACAGGGCCATGTGTGGCGGCAATCATTTTTATATCGAGACCGGAGAGCTTTTTCATCGCTCTTTGTGTGTGGGCACAATATTTACCAACGATATTGGTGAAATAGCGCATTACGTCGACCTCATAAAAATCGAGGTTGATCTCGTCGTCAAAAACACCGCCGTCGAGGGTTCCGTAACTGCCGAAAGCGTCGCCGGTAAAGGCAATTTTATGGGTTTCGTCGTAAGTGACCATTGTCTCCGGCCAATGAACCATCGGGATTGTCTGGAACTGAAGGTTGGTTTTTCCAAGTGAAAGCGTATCATTATCATTGACAAGCAAAACCTTACCGGGATCGATATTGAAACTTTCAACCAGGCCGAAAGTCTTCTTATTGCCAACCAATGTAATCTCAGGATATCGTGCCCTGATAGCTTTCAACGCACCAGAATGATCTGGTTCCATATGGTTGATGATCAGGTAATCGATACTTCTTTCGCCGATAATGGTCTCAATTTTGTCAAGATAATCTTCAATGAATTGCCTTTCGACAGTATCGACCAAAGCAATCTTATCGTCATCAATTAAATACGAATTATAAGAAATCCCGTTAGGAATGGGCCAGATGTTCTCGAAAAGCTGAGTTCTGCGGTCGTTGAATCCAAGAAAATATATATTGTCTGCAAGCTTTATCTGATGCATAGGGAAAATTTAAAATCAATGTTCATTAAATAAATTCTAGTCACAAAAATACTAATAAAAGGGACATGGCTTAGGACCGATCAGCCTGGACAATGAACCGTTCTATATTTCCGGTCTAATTTTGTAATTTTGTGCCGGATTTATAATGCTGAAAATAGGAATCAAATAAATCATAAATGAGTTTGAACAATAAGAATAGATTGTTGGCTTTCCCCAAAGCAGGGAGGTGGTTGGTTATTGGCTTTTGTATTGCAGGAATAACCGCCGCAGTATGGGGTTACCGTATTTATAATAGTTTATTTCAGGAGAATGTAGAGAAGACGCTAATGCTTTATATTCCTACAGGTGCCAATTTTCAGCAGGTGGTTGATTCGCTGGAGCGTCATAAATTTCTGAAGAGTATCCCTACATTTCAATGGGTGGCAGCACGGAAGAATTATCCTGAAAATATCAGGTCAGGTGCTTATAAGCTAAATGAAGGTTGGAGTAATAACAAAGTGATTGACGTTTTGCGGTCAGGAATCCAGTCGCCTGTTAAAGTTACCTTTAACAATATCAGGTTTCGGGAAGATCTTGCTGCCCGATTAGCCAATTACCTCGAACCCGATTCTGCCGCTTTTTTAACTGCTTTGAATAACGATAAGATCGCTTCAAACTATGGACTTACGCACGAATCCTTTCCAATGCTTATTATTCCAAATACTTATGAATTTTATTGGAATACAACTCCCGAAAAATTTATTGAGAGAATGAAGTTGGAATATGATCACTTTTGGAATGATGAGCGCAAGAAAAAGGCGGCTGACCTGGAGTTGACACCGCTCCAGATAGTGACAATTGCCTCAATACTTCAGGAAGAGACCAATAAGAATGATGAAAAATCGCGCATGGCAGGAGTCTATATCAATCGCGTAAAGCAAGGATGGCTGCTTCAGGCTGATCCTACGATTAAATATGCGATGGGTAATTTTCAAATTAAAAGAGTATTAACTGAATACTTGTCAGTTGATTCACCATACAATACGTATAAAAATATTGGGCTTCCTCCTGGTCCAATCAACTTCCCTGATATTGTAAGTGTAGATGCCGTTTTGAATGCAGAACATCATAAATACATGTATTTCTGTGCAAAAGAGGATTTTTCAGGCTACCACAATTTTGCCCAATCACTTGCAGAACACAACCGTAATGCGGCCAGATATCAAAATGCATTGAATAAGAGTGCGATTTGGAAATAGGAGGAATGCGATGACCCATGAAATGATTTATTTAGGTTCGCCAAATGATGCTTGCTGGTTTCCAATCACAAGAACTTCACGCTCAAGTGCAATATTAAATTTCTTTAAAACATCCTTCACAACCATTTCCGACAGTTTAAAGATTTCTTTTCCAGTAGCCCCTTCCTTGTTGATAATCACAAGTGCCTGTTTGTCATGAACTGCTGAATTACCGACAGATTTTCCTTTCCATCCTGCTTTTTCAATAAGCCAACCCGCAGCAATTTTTACAAGACCGGCTCCGGCATGATAAACTGGCATATCAGGATAGTTATTTTTCAGCACGTTGCCGATTGCCTCCGGAACAATGGGATTTTTAAAAAAGCTTCCGGCATTTCCAACCTTCGATGGATCCGGCAGTTTTGATTCGCGGATTAAAATGACGGCTTTCCTTATATTCCGAAGATTTATCTTCCCTAACTTTAAAACCTCGGTTTTCAATGCGCCGTATTCAAGGTGAAATTCAGGTTGCTTCGTGAGGTTGAAAATCACGGAGGTCACCATAAACCGCTCTTTAAGCACGGCCTTAAATAAGCTGGTGCGATATCCAAACTGACATTCGCTGTGATTAAATGATTTACATTCAAGTATATCCAAATCGATGCCTTTTACTTCAGCAACGACCGATTCTGCTTCAACGCCGTAGGCTCCGATATTCTGAACGGGAACAGCACCAACATTTCCGGGGATTAAAGAGAGGTTTTCGACGCCGCCAAAACCTCTTTCAACACACCAGTCAACAAAATGATCCCAGACAACCCCTGCACCTGCTTCAACTACTGCAACATCATTATCTTCTGAAATTAAATCAATCCCAACTATCTCAGGGCGAATTATAATACCATTAAAGTCGGTGACGAATAGCAGGTTACTTCCTGCTCCCAGAAAGAGTCGTTCTTCATTCTTTTCAGGGTTGTTCTCCCTGAAGAACAGGATCAGATCTTCAGGTGAATCAACTGTTAAATAGTGTTTGGCATTTGCTGATATACCAAAGGTATTATTACTTTTGAGCGAGAAGTTGTGTTTAAGGTGGTACATTTAAACGTATTTTCGGCAAATATACACAACTGACTTTTATCTGATGTTGAACTTAAAAAGTTTCCGAAGTTTTGAAGAGGATATTACTTGCAGTCTCCAATGATCTGATTACCGATTATCGGGTGCATCGGACCGCTACAACTTTACAATCGATGGGATTTGAAGTTACACTGGTAGGAAGTATATTCAGAGATAAATCTGAATTGAAACGGCCTTACCTTGTCCATCGGTTGGAGATGTTCTTCCGTAATGGGCGTCTATTTTACTTCGAGTTCAATATCAGGTTATGCCTATTTGCAATAAAAGGTCGATTTGATGTGTTTGTTGCCAATGGATTAGGTGCACTTCCCGGCATTGGTATTACCGCTTTTATCAAAGGAAAACCTTTTGTTTACGATAGTTACGATCTCTCTACCGAAAGTGCAGAGATGATTGGAAAGCCTTTTGGAAGTTGGTTCTGGCGGTTAATCGAAAGTTCGCTGATCCGAAAAGCTCGTCATGTTTACACAATCAGCGAATCAATAGCCATCTATCTTGAAGCGAAATATAAAATCAGCGTCGATTTAGTCCGAAATACACCAGAATTTCATCCAATTAAAAATTTTCCTCCTGAATACCGGTTGGTACACGAAGGACTTAAAGTATTAATATATCAGGGTGCTGTTAACAAGGGGCGTGGTCTTGAAATGATTATCAACGCGATGAAATTTCTTCCAGAAGCCATGTTTTTTATTGTTGGTGAGGGGGAAGAAGAAAAGGAACTTGAAAAACTTGTTCTGAAAACTTCGCTTTACAACCGTGTAATCTTTTACGGAAGGGTACCATTCGAAGAGTTGAAATTTCTTACAATGCAGGCTGATCTTGGCTTGTCAGCCGAAGAAGATATCTGTCTTAATTACCGCTACTCATTGCCTAACAAGTTATTCGATTATATCCATGCCGGAATACCAGTTCTTGTTTCAGGGATGCCCGAAATGGAGAAGATTGTTTTGGAGCAGCAGATTGGCAAGATTATTACGAACCGTTCACCCGAAAAACTGGCTGCTAAAATTCGGGCAATGCTTTCGGATGAAGAATCGGTGAAGCAGTGGCGTGCAAATGCAATTGCAACAGCCAAAGTGTTTAACTGGTGCAACGAGAAAAAAAAGGTGATAGAGATTTATAAGGAGTTTTTATAAAATTGAAATGTATTTCTCAATCTCATTCCGTCCGCAAATCCTCCAGCAACGATTCAAAATCGATAATCTCAGTATCGTCAGCCAGATCCCTGATTGTATTTGCTTCGCAGATAATTTTGCGGGCAGGAAACCGTTGGATGATCGGATAATCATGCGTCGCCATGACGATGGTTTTGCCTTCCTTGTTGATATCCATAAACAACTGCAGCAATGCATCGGAGGTTTCGGGATCAAGATTTCCCGTCGGTTCGTCGGCAAGAATGATTTGAGGGTTGTTCAGTAATGCCCTGGCAATCACAATGCGCTGTTGCTCGCCGCCTGAAAGTTGGTGAGGCTTACGCGGACCTGCGTGACCCATTTCAACCATCGTAAGCACTTCATTAATTCGATTCTTAATCGATTTATCGTTGTTCCATCCGGTTGCCTTTAATACAAATTCGAAATTTTTGTAAACGGTACGGTCTGTTAAAAGCTGAAAATCCTGAAAAACAATTCCCAGTTTACGCCGAAGAAAAGGAACCTCACTGGCCCGGATTTTATCGAGTTGGTACCCGCAAATGGTGCCAGTACCGACGATTAAAGGCAATTCGTTGTAAAAAGTTTTCAACAAACTTGACTTGCCGCTTCCCACCTTTCCAATAATATAAAGAAATTCTCCTTTATTGATTGACAGGTTGATATTCTTTAAAACCAACGTCTCACGTTGATAAATGTCTGCATCCTTCAGTTCAATGATTGGCTCCACGATTCGAAAAGTTTTTTTAAAAGTCTATATTTGTAAAACCATGTAAGCACAAAACTAATGCTTTTTAACGATTTTTATTAAGAGTATACTTGGTTTAACAGTGATTTTGTGGAATATTTACTTAATTGTAAGTTCAAATAATTGGATTTGATTCTATGAAAATGAAAATTAAAAGCCAGATAATTAAGGCGTTCGTGATTTTCTTCTTTTGTGCTTTTCCTGCGTTTTCACAACCTGTGGTTACTTCGGAGAACTGTAAAGAGACCTTACGAACAGCTATGGAGTTGTTTAATGCCGAAAAATACGGCTCTGCCATCCATGAATTTCAGAAACTCCACGAGATCGCTCCACCAGGATCCGTCTTTGTGGATGAAGCTGATTACCATATTCCTGTTTGTTACCTCGAAATGGAAAATGAAAAGGGTAGGAGCATGTTGGAGGAGTTTATTAAGGCTGCGCCGGAATCACCACGAATTAACAGCGCCTATTTTAGATTGGGCAATGCCGATTTTAATAAAAAACGATATAAACAGGCGCTTGTTTCCTTCAATAAGATTGAGCGAAATGCATTGTCGGGAAAAGAACAGGAGGAATACAAGTTTAAATCGGGTTTTTGTAACCTCCAAGCGGGCAATAATAACATCGCTAAGGTTTTCTTTGCTGAATTGAAAGACAGATTGGGTACTTTTTCGGATGCTTCGAAATACTATTGGGCGCATATTAATTACCTTGAAGGTAAATATGATGTAGCACTTCAGGAGTTTGAGAAGATTGAAAAAACACCTCAGTATGCGGCGATCATCCCATTCTATAAGGTTCAAATCTATTTTGCCCAGGAGAAATATGAGCAGGTCGTCGAACTTGCCCCTTCATTGATGGATCGTGCAACAGCAGAAAGAAAAACTGAGTTGTCGAAAGTGATTGGCGTATCGTATTATCAATTAAAGCGATACAAGGACGCAATTCCATATATTGAGAACTACCTTAAAAGCAAGGATGTAACCCCGCAGCAATATTATGTGGCCGGTTTTTGTTTCGGCAAAGAGGGCCAGAATGATAAGGCGATTCAATATATGGAAAAGGCGGCAAAAGGGTCAGATGCTTTTGCTCAGAATTCCTGGTACGAATTGGCGGGTCTTTACATTAAAAAAGGGGATAAGAAACGTGCAATGACAGCATTTCAGAATGCTTCGAATCTAAACTTTGATCCGAAGATCAGGGAAGATGCGCTATTCCAATATGCAAAGATTACCTACGAGCTCGATTATTCTCCATTCAACGAGGCAATTAAAGCATTCGACCGCTATATTTCGGAATACCCGAATTCGGAGAAAAATGACGTGGCCTACGACTATCTGGTAAAGGTGTTTATGACCACCCGTAATTATAAGGATGCGCTTGTTTCGCTCGAAAAAATTAAGGTGAAGAGTCCTGCCATTAAAAAAGCTTATCAACGAGTGGCTTTAAATCGGGGGATCGAGTTCTTCCGGGATTTGAAATTTGCGGAGGCAATTCAACTCTTTGATAAATCGCTGGAGTATGGTGATCAAAGCAATGAATTGCGGGCGTTGGCGTATTACTGGCGCGGAGATGCTAATTTCCGTTTGGGCAAAAGTGAATTGGCTGTGCCCGATTACAAAAAATTCCAGAGTGTGCCTGGTGCTTCCAAGTTAAAGGAATATCCAATTTCGAATTATAATATTGGATACAGTTATTTCAATAAAGAACAATATGAGCTTGCAATACCTTGGTTTCAAAAATATTTTGAAGGAAGGATCGATAAAAATTCACCGCTCTATACCGATGCTTATAACCGTCTTGGAGATTGTAATTTTGCCGATACGAGGTACAGTGAGGCGATCACCAATTATCAAATGGCCTACGAAGCCGGTTCTTTGGATTCCGACTATTCTTTGTTTCAAAAGGCTTTCTGTCATGGTTTGTTGAATGAAAATAAGTTAAAAATCAACGAGCTGGATAAATTGCAGACCCAGTTTCCGAAATCTAATTATATCGATGACGCTTTGTTCGAAACGGGTAAATCGTGGGAACGACTTCAGGAGGAGAGCAAAGCTGAATCAAGTTACCTGACCCTCATATCAAAATTCCCGGCAAGTCCGTATAAACCTAAAGCCCTGGTGCAACTGGGGTTGTTGGCTTATAACAGAAATGATTACAATGCATCTGTTGCGTATTACAAGCAAGTGGCAGAGAATTATCCGAATAGCCCCGAAGCAAAAGGTGCAATGGCAGGAATTAAAAACAATGCAGTTGAGAATAACAATGTGAGTGAGTATATTTCCTATACGAAAAAGCTGGGTCATTCGGCAACTCCATCTGAGAATGAGCAGGATTCTCTGACCTATTACGCTGCCGAAAAACTCTACATGGCCAAAGATCCGAGGGCAAAAGAGCAACTTGGAAAATATCTTGAGAATTTTCCTTCAGGTAGTTTCGCTTTAAATGTCCATTTTTATAAAGCAGAGACTGAATTCAGGGATAGTGAATCTGAAGAAGCAATTTCGGACTACGATTTTATTCTTTCTCAACCCGATAACATCTTCACGGAGAATTCACTCTTACGGGCTTCCGAGTTGACTTACAAAGCGGGTGATTTCAAAAAAGCACTTGGCTATTACGAACGACTTGAAACAGTTTCAAACAACAATAACAATACCTTGCTTTCGCTTGCCGGACGTTTGCGTTGTCATTACGAATTGCAGGAGTTCGATGCTGTAGCGAAGATTGGCTGGAAGATCCGGAGTATGGATAAAATACCTCCCGAATTAGACCGTGAAGCTTCCTTTAAATCAGCAAAAGCTTACGTTGCGTTGAATGATCCGGCGAAAGCATTGCCACTTTGGCGTAAACTTTCTGCCGATTCGAAATCTCTTGAAGGTGCTGAAGCTAAATACCGGGTTTGTGAATATTATTATACGAACAATAAGTTGAAAGAAGCCGAGAATGAAGTGATGAATTTTATTGAAAAGAATACACCACATCAATACTGGCTGGCAAAAAGTTTCATATTGCTTGCTCATGTTTACGAAAATGGAAATGATCTTTTCCAGGCTACAAATACTTTGAAGAGCATCATCGAGAACTATGCGCAAAAAGATGATGGTATATTGGATGAGGCCAATCAATATCTTCAAAAACTGGAATCAAATGAAGCCTCCGGATCGGGAACATCCGACACAAAAATACTACCATCGGGTGCAGGATCGAAAAAGAAATAAATCAGAAAGAGTTATGAGACAAATATATCATTCATTATCAGTTTTTATTTTGATTGTTGCACTATCGGCTGTTTCTGCTGTGGCGCAAAAAGACACAACAAAGCTCAACCAGTCGGTTGAAGTGATGAAAGCTTACCGCCCCAGTATCTCGAATGCCAATAAGGTAAACCTGATGCCGGTGATCGATGACACCACACGTTTCACACCCGAATTTAAATATTCGATCGAAAGCCATCCTCTGAAAAATGGGTTTACGGCTTCCCCAATTGGTGCCGCCGATGTGAATGGATTGCCATCTAAAGATTTAGGGTTGGGTTATCTGAAACTCGGAGCCGGAACCTTTAGCACGCTCTACGGCGAGTTTTTCTTTAATCTTCCAAAATCAAAAAATGCTACTTTCGGTCTTCATCTGCGTCACCTCTCATCGGATGCGAAAACAAAACTCAGGGAAGGCGATCTGGTTGATGCTCCTTACAGTCAGAATAATGCAGCGATCTTTGGAGCCGTAAATATTGGTAATGCGGTACTCTCCGCTGAACTGTCGTACAATCGTGATGCGATGAGGTATTATGGCTATCCGGTTGTTCTTCCTTCCAATATTTCAGTACTCCCTTATGTACAATACGGTTTAAAGCAGGCTTATCAGAACGGGGATATCAATGTTGCCCTGAAAAATAATGATAAATCACAGGGTGATTTTCATTATAATGGTGGTTTTCGTCTTGGTTTTTTCGATACAAAGACTGGCCAGAAGCAGAATAGCGGAGGCGTTTTCGGAAAATTCGATTACAACTTTGGACAAGTATTTGGAATTTTGGATCTCTCGTTTGATCATCTCTCAACAGATAGTATTGCTATAGAAAATTCATTGTCTGTCGGTATGAAGAAGGAGGAATGGATCAGGATCGCTCCATCTGTCCGGTTGGATGGCGATAACTGGTCATTGCGCGGGGGCGTTAATTTCGTGGCTGTTCAGGATAAGAGCTTCAAAAATTTGACCAAACTGTACCCCGACTTTGAATTCAATTTCAAACCTATTGAAGGGATTCTGACCTTATATGCCGGATTTAAAGGTGATCTGAAAAACAACCGTTATGGGGATATCGCCCACGAAAATTATTGGACTGATCCACGCCACAATGTTCGGAATACCGATTACAATTATGTCGTTTCAGGTGGTTTGAAAGGTAAAATTACACGCGAAATTTCTTATAACCTTGGGTTGAAATATAGCAAGGTCAAGGATCTCTATTTTTATACGCTGAGCAGTTTTGACGACGCTGCTTCCAGTTCAATTCCTGCCCCGGTGGTATACAGAAATGCTTTCGACCTGGCTTACGACGATGCTGCAATATTCAACTTTTCGGGTGAGTTTTCATACGTTTCAGGCAAAGATCTATCGGTTGTGCTGAAAGGAAATTATTACAATTATAATCTTGAATCATTGCCATTTGCGCCACACATGCCTAACTTCGATCTCTCCGCTTCAGCAGGGTTCAGAATCATTGACCGGCTGACCGGATTTGCAGACTTCGAGGTTGATGGCGAGCGGAAAGCCCTGGTAAAATATTTTGATGATATTTCATTGCCTTCCTCTGCGCTGGCGCAATATCAATCCGTTGAGTTTTCTATCAAACCTTCCATCAAATTAAATCTTGGTGCAACCTATGA